>CAMYEY010000139.1 GCA_947254895.1 uncultured Clostridia bacterium | reverse complement strand
TTATGGCTTGCGTTTTGATGCATCGCCAATTGCTCCTCACGGAGTAAAGCTTTTGCCTACCCAGCTGATTGAAGCAGTTTTTTGCCTTTTCATCTTATTTGTTTTGCTGAGGGCTTTTTCTGCCGGCCTGTCAGGTTTTAAACTAGCCACAATCTATTGCTTACTCTACCTCCCTTTTCGCTTTATTCTAGAATTTTTTCGAGGGGATGCCTTGAGGGGGTACTTTTGGCTTTTCTCAACCTCACAATGGATCAGCCTCATTTTATTTGTTATTCTCCTTTACTTAGTTTTGCGGAAGAAATCTGTGTTGACGAGGGAAGATATTTAGGTAAGATAAGCTCTTTGTCAAAGGCGGTCTGGCCATGGATCTGTTTGTGGTTGTGGTGATTCTAGCAAGACAGTAATTTTAAAATTGTTACTGTCTTTTATTTTTAGCCGTTTGAGCCTTTCCCCTGACGATTATAGCAAGATGGTAATTTTTGAACAGATACGAGTCCTAGTTAAACAAGTGATGACCTGTGGATTCTCCAAACGTATCAAGAATTGATAACGGTATAGGACATGAAATTGACATGTTAACCGATTTATTTTAGCATCTCCTTGGGAATGAAGTTCTCCCCTGGGCAACCTAAACCGCTATAAAGCTGATGACTTCTGTGTTGCATGTAGGTTACACAAGGTTTGAAAAAAATCAGTGCTTGTGGCTTGGAAAAGGGGGAGACGATGCTAACATCATTATCATTTATTTTCCTTGTAGGTTTGGCGATGGCTAAGCTATGCCAGGTTGTAAAAGTACCCAGAATCATAGGAATGTTAGTCACAGGAATGGTATTGGGTCCCTATTTGCTTGATGTTCTTGACCCTTCGATCCTTTCTATCTCTGCTGAGCTAAGAAAAATGGCTCTCGTTATTATTTTGCTAAAAGCAGGATTTTCCTTGGATTGGAAGGATTTAGTCAAGGTAGGTAGACCGGCGATTTTCTTATCCTTTGCGCCGGCCTCTTTTGAAATTGTAGGATATCTCCTTTTTGCTCCAGCTTTTTTGAAAGTTACGTGGATAGAAGCTGCTGTTATGGGGTCTGTTCTAGCCGCTGTATCACCGGCTGTTGTAGTACCTAGGATGGTTTACTATATAGAAAATCACTATGGAACTGAAAAGAAAATTCCGCAAATGCTAATGGCGGGAGCTTCTTGTGATGATATATTTGTACTTGTTTTATTTACGACTTTTCTGGGAATCGCACAGGGGGGAAGTGTAAAAGCTGTAGAGTTTTTAAACATACCACTCTCTATCGTTTCCGGGATATGTCTTGGCTTACTTTCAGGCTATGTTCTCTATTGGTTTTTTGAAAAATCCTACATACGAAAGCAATATGTTCGTAACAGTATGAAGGTCATCATTGTTATGGCTATGGCTTTTCTACTGATGTCCGTTGAAATTTGGCTCGAGGGAAAAGTTGCAGTTTCAGGTTTACTTTCTGTTGTTAGCATGGCCCTTATGATGAGGGCCAAAAGTGTAGATTTTGTATCCAAACGCCTATCAGAGAAATTTGGAAAGCTATGGTTAGCTGCAGAAGTTATGCTTTTTGTTTTAGTAGGGGCTGCTGTTGATGTGAGATATACTTTAAATGCTGGCCTTCCTGTACTTTTATTGATCGTTATAGCTTTGCTGTTTCGATCAGTTGGGGTTTGGTTTAGTACAATTAGGACTTCTTTATCCTGGAAGGAAAGACTTTTCTGTGTGCTTGCTTACTTACCCAAGGCAACAGTACAGGCTGCTATAGGGTCAGTTCCCCTTGCTGCCGGTTTGAAATGCGGGAAGATCGTTATATCTGTAGCTGTTATGGGTATTTTAATTACAGCACCGTTAGGTGCCCTGGGCATGGACCTGTTCTACAAAAAGATTTTACAAAAAGAAAAGTTTATCTAGTATCTTTATTTAACATTTTTTATCAGTTTTTCAAAAAAACAAGGGGATCATGCTAGCTTTTATTCTCTAAACTAGGTTAATAAGTTATTGGTTTTAACCTAACTGGTGGTAGTCGGTGGTGATTTATTGACTGAGCAGGGGGAGGAGTTTTGCTATGTTATGTTTTCGTTGTGGTGGGGAGGTGGATGGACGGAAATTTTGTCCTCATTGTGGTTTGAGACAGTCTCCTCCTGAAAAACAGCCAGAAGCCGGTGTTGATAGGGATATCGTGAGGGGATCGAAAAGAATCGATATTCTAAGATTGCATCCATCTATTTCGCTTCCGATAACTTTATCCATGGCCCAGCCAGGTAAAAAGTTTTCTGCCAATACCATAGAGGCAGATAGGCTACAAAAGCCTAATAAGTTTTGGATAAAAGGTCAGCCAGCTCAAAAGCTAGTCATGGCTATTGCTCTTGTTTTCCTGCTGTGTTTCTCTTTAGTCATGCTATTAAAGTGGCCCGGGCGGGAGACTAAGCAAAAATTAAAATCTCTGCCAGCAGAACTGAGGCGGCTTGATCGGTCGACTAAGCAGGTTGAGCAAATGACCAAGCAGGCTGACCGGACTAACGGGCAGATTTTAAGGACTCTGCCTCTTAAGCA
>CAMYEY010000138.1 GCA_947254895.1 uncultured Clostridia bacterium | reverse complement strand
ATTTTATCGGGGTCATAAATGAGATTTGCCAGCTGGTTTTGTTGCTCTTCCGACAAGACATTGCCGTAGAGTTCACGAGTCTTAGTTCGGATATTGCCGGAGGCCGACCGCATCAGATGAATAAAAGCCTGATCTTCGCCGTGCAGGTCACTAAAAAAGTATTCGGTGCCCTTGGGCATGTCACAGATTGACTCCAGGCGAATAATTTCGCCGTTGGCCAGGTGTTCGTTGGGGAAGTCCTTGGCTAACAGCCGCAAATATTTGTTACTTTCCATTGTGCCTCACTTCACGCGCAGGGGAGAAGTTAGCAGGGATGATCTGCACTTACTATACCACCAGGTCCGCCATAAGCCAAAATTAAAAAAAACTAAATAAGCTTTAATACTTAAAATGTTGATATATAATTAATAAAAAGATTAGGCTTTATGGCGGCGTAAGGGGGAGACTTATGGATAATCAGAGGCAGCAACTTTCTTCTTATAAAAAAATAATTCTGCTTTTCTTTATGATGGGTTTGACATTGTTGATTGATTCTTGGTCAAAAAACAAAGGCCGTCAATTGACGGCCTCTATGCTTATTTCTTTTCCATAGCGAGCTCAAAAATAGCACCAAACACAATATACACGACAGCGGCAACAATGCCTAAAATACCTAATAATAACTTTTTCATACTGTTACCCCCTTTAAGTCTTGTTTTACCGCAAAAGGACTTAAGATCAAGCCTTTACATATCTTAGGCCTGGGTGATCTCTTATCAGTTAAGTCAGAGGCAGACAGAAAAACACTCGCACAGTTTGCGTGGCAGGCGGAAAGCTCTATAATTGATTTACAGGGGAATGTAGTTCACTTTAATGGAAAGGCAAATCTTGCGAGTGACATAGACAAATTGTTAGGAATTTCGGATGTACAATCAGAAGATGGCACAAGAGCTGATTAAAACAGCTATAAATAGGTATGGCAGGGTCGATGTCCAAAATTTGAAGGACCGGCTTTACTATGTTGATGTCACTTATCACGATGGAATCAAAAGCCACTATTTGATGCTATCACCGAAGAAACCATCTTTACCTGCTGAGGTATATGTGCAGCTAATGGAACCAGTTATTTAGTTTTTAATCGAATATCTAAATCAAACCGCCTCCGGGCGGTTTTTTTATGCCCGAAAAAGGAGGGGGCAAGCAATGGAAAAAAATAACTCAAAAAGTGGAGTGGGGCTTTTAGGTATGCTGCAGATTGCATTTATTGTCTTAAAGTTATGTGGCGTTATTGCTTGGTCATGGTGGTTGGTGCTGATACCTGTATTTGTGCATGTAGCAGTTACCTTGGGTGTGATCACTTATTACGTGGTCAAGCAGAAGAAATTAGAAACAATATTGTGAACATGTACCCAGACTTTGATTTTGGACAGATAAGTGGGTATGCAGATAGAACTCAAGACAACATTCCAGACGAAATTGTTGCGGAAAGTTTTGCCAGAAGACTATTAGGCAGAGAAAATCAGGAATCAAAGGTAGTATTGGAGGTGGTGTTTGGTGAAGATCGGTGAAGGCTGGAGAGAATTAGAGGACAGAGCAACGCTCGCCTGGTTGGCGGCTGAGCCGTATGTTGAAGAAAAAAATAGATGGGGATTGGGTTCGTGTCCTAAAGCCGGATGCTCCACCTGAAGCGCAGAAACTGTTAGATGAATGGATTGAAGCAGGACAGGCTCTCAGGCAGTACCGCTGGGAAACAGAGATGACATGGAGCTGAAACAAGCATAAATTAATCCACATAAACCGCCTCCGGGCGGTTTTTTTACAAGGAGACTAGATCATGGCAAAAGATGATTATTTTGTACTGGTTTATGGCCTACTAAAATATCTGTATGAACAGTTAAAAAAGGCGAAAAGCCGGAAAGTCAAAAATTAAGTGCTGAGTATATGAACATTCCTGTTTCGTATTGGGTTTTTGTTATGACGAGCATGAGAGATGAAGGATACGTGGCAAATATCCAATACATTCAGACAAAAGATGGCATTGTTTTGTCCGCCCCGACTGACCTCATCATTACGCCGAAAGGGATTGAATACCTGTTTGAAAATAGTCTCATTCAGAAAGCAAAACGAGCACTGAAAGAAGTAACAGACTTTATACCGGGTTACTAATAAAGCAAGACACCGCCCCCGGGCGGTTTTTTTATGCCTGAAAAGGGGGGAGACATGAAATGTCCGTATCTTGTTAAGACGATATCCGTCAGCGTTCCGGGTGAACCCGATGTGATTGAGTATGAGCCGGAGAATGAAGATGTTGAAACACAGATCATTGTAAATTCACGAGTAACTGACATCACCACGGAACAGCACAGCGACTGCATAGAGGAAGTTTGCGCCGCTTGGTATGACGGGCGGTGCGGTTATCGAAAATAGATGAATGTTATCCGCCATGAGCGGTTAGCAGAGCGGACAATGGCAAGGAAGTCCGCAGCCTTAGGAACGGGGCACAGCAGAGGTGTTGTGTCCTTATGCACTCCTTATGCGCTTCTTACGGATTGGAAAGCGGTAGTTTTCGACGGTTTTCGTGGAGGCTTAACTTATAGATATGAACTAAAATTCACCTGTCTCTTATACACATCTCCGAGCCCACGAGACGTCCTGGA
>CAMYEY010000137.1 GCA_947254895.1 uncultured Clostridia bacterium | reverse complement strand
TACACCGGTGGCGAATCGTCGGCAGCGTCAGATGTGTATAAGAGACAGTTTAACTCTTGACTTAATTAGCCGAGATCAGTAATATAAAGTCTGTTGCTCATCGAGGTGTAGCGCAGTTGGTAGCGCACCTGCTTTGGGAGCAGGGGGTCGCAGGTTCAAGTCCTGTCACCTCGACCAAGGACAAAGCCCTGAAATGTTTTTGTTTCAGGGCTTTTGCTGTTTTTAAAATGGCTTTTATTTTGCTTGCCGAGGGGTCAATCCTGGTATTTATCAGAGATAAGCACTATACTGCACACAGGTGTGATGTTTTACAGGCCAAGGGGGTGAGTGCTATGGTCCGTGAAAATGATTGTTTTGTAAGAGAAGGTTTATTCTTAGACCAGGTTTCCATAGAAGAGTGGGATGAATTTTCGCTGGCTTGGCAGGCCAAAGCGCCAGGCTTTCCCAGTAGTTTTCCTCAGAGCGGAAATATGGCCTACTACCTAGAGGAGAATGGAAAAACCTGCTTTCCTCTCATCCTAAAAGATAAGAGAGGCAAGGGCCTGGCCGGGGGTCTTTTTTCCCTTTACCCGGCCATGAAAGTATTCCGGATAGCCAAATGCAATCAAGGCCCCCTGCTTGATTATTTAGACTCTGAACTGGTTTCGGCATTTTTAGAATCAGTAACAAGTTTTTTAAAACAAAAAGGCGTAGTGCATCTGACCATTACTCCTAATATTGAGTGTCAAGAAACACTTGATGAAGTTAACTCCAATCTTGCTCAAGCTGGTTTCAGGCATGATGGCTTTCAAAATACTTATATCAATGGGGTTGGACGCTGGTTTTTTGTTAAAGACTTTAGGACTATTAAAAATCCTGACCAGCTTTGGTCTAGCTATAGCAGCAAAAGCAGAAATCATATCAATAAGGCAAAAAGATATTCTCTTCATTGTGAGGAGTTAGCCGGGGCAGATTTAAAGGTTTTTGCCGACCTGATGGAGCATACTGCTGAAAGGCGAGATTTTTCATCAAGATCAGCTGAATACTATCAAGAATTTCTCCGTTGCTACGATAGAGGCAATGCTCGAGCTATGATTGTTATGGCCTACATAAACCCTGATGAGTCCTTGCAAAACCTACAAAAGGAAAGGGTAGATTTGGAGTCGCAGTGTCGGCAATTAGAGCGTGATATAGAAAATGGGGCAGGAAAGAGGTCAGTCGGTGCTTTAAAATCCCGTAAAATAGAGCTTAAAGCCTGTGATGAAAATATTGATATGATAAGTGCCCTTTTACCTAAGGGACCTAAGATTTATCTTTCCGGAGCTACTTTTGTGACCTATAACGGGGAAATGACCTACCTCTTTAGTGGTTCCTATCAGGAATATTTTGGCCTTTGTGCTGCCCAATTGATCCAGCATTACGCCCAGACCAGGGGGTTGGAGTACGGAATAAGCCGATATAACTATTATGGAACCATGGGTAAGCACTCGGGTCAGCAGGATGAGGGGATTCTAGACTTTAAAAGAGGCTTTGGTGGCCGCCTTCTAGAGCAGCCGGGCAACTATTCCTTGGCAATCCGTAAGCCCTGGGGCCAGGTTTATCAAAGATTTTTCAAGGGATAAAATTGCTTGAAATCCTCCGTGACCAAACAATATCCAATACGTTTTGCTCAATATTAAAGAAAGTCCAAAAACAAAAACCGCTGAAGTGCTTATACATCAGCGGTTTTATGGTGGTCGAGGTGACAGGACTTGAACCTGCGACCTCCTCGTCCCGAACGAGGCGCGCTACCAACTGCGCTACACCTCGGAAAAAGATCTCGACCAAGATCACCATAAGATTATTCATTTTCTGGGGAGAAATGTCAACCTGGCTGATCAAGAATGTTATCCAGCAATGATAAGTTTACCACCTGGATGGAGCTAAGGGCTTACTAATCTTTCCCTGGTAAGATATTTGGCAAGAGAGTCTCTAATGTTTTTATTCATGATTTGGATAAGATTAGGTATGAAACTTGAAAAAAATATATCATGTGCTACTGTTGACCAATAAGATGTCCTAGGGGGATTCGGATAAGCAATGATTTACCTAGGGTCAGACAAGGAGGCAGGTATGGAGCGAGTATATAATTTTTCGGCAGGTCCGGGTGCCTTACCGATAGAAGTCTTAGAGGAAGCTCAACAAGAAATGATGAATTACCGGGGTCTGGGCCTTTCTGTAATGGAAATGAGCCACCGGTCGGGGGCTTTCAAAGAGATTATTGAGGAAGCAGAAGCAAGCATCCGAAGGCTCCTTAAGCTGGCGGATAACTATAAGGTCTTGTTTTTACAAGGGGGCGCCCACCTTCAATTTTCCATGGTCCCCCTTAACCTCATGACCAGGCAGAAAAAGGCAGACTATATCATTTCTGGAAATTGGGCCAATAAGGCCTACCAGGAGGCTCTAAAATTTGGTGATGCCCGGATCGTAGCCAGTTCTGCAGGGGATAACTTCTCTTCTATCCCCAAAACGCAAAAGACTGACTTTAGGACAGATGTAGACTATGTCCATATTTGTGTCAACAATACCATCTATGGGACACGGTTTAGGCCTGATAATCTACCGGATTGCGGTAATCTAGACCTGGTTGGGGATATGTCTTCTAATATCCTTTCTGAAGAATATGACCTCAATAAATTTGCCCTGGTTTACGCCGGTGCCCAGAAAAATATGGGGCCGGCCGGAGTGACTTTGGTTATTATCAGGGATGACTTGGTTGGCCTGGCCGATAGTAAGACACCTGTTATGTTGGACTATAAGCCACAGGTTGAGGCTAAGTCCCTTTACAACACGCCCCCTTGTTACAG
>CAMYEY010000136.1 GCA_947254895.1 uncultured Clostridia bacterium | reverse complement strand
TGACATCACAACAGGTCTCTTTGCTTGTTGTGAAATTGCTTACGGGGCAGCTGAACTAAAATTGATGGATGAACTGGCCAAGTACCAGCCTGCCGAAATTGTTTGTAACAGAGCATTTGCGGACTCGGCAACATGTCATAACCTTCAAAAGCAGTACCAGATTACCCTGTCCTTACAAGATGACAACTCTTTTGGCACAGGGGGTATCGCTCGTTATTCAGATAAACTTGATCTGGATAAGGACTTTAGCCTTTGGGCTGGAGCAGCAGCAGGATTGTTAAAATATATTGAGGATACTCAGTTCCAATTACCCCAGGAAATCTCCGGAATCAAGCCTTATCAAATCAACCAATACATGGTTCTTGATATGATGGCCAGGCGTAATTTGGAGCTGACCGAAAGCATACGTGACCGCAAGAGAAAGGGTAGTCTACTCTGGGCAATTGACCGTACCGTCACTGCTATGGGAGCTAGGTTACTGAGATTATGGCTAGAAGAGCCCTTGCTTGACCTTGATGCCATCCTTTTCCGACAAAATGCCATCAACGAGCTACATAGCAATTTTATCCGGAGACAGACCCTGATTGAAACGCTGAAAGGGATTTATGACCTCGAACGTTTAACCGGCAGACTGTCTCTAGGACAGGTGAATGCTAGAGATCTTACAGCTTTGGTTGGTGTTTTAAAGAAACTCGAACCCTTAAAAAAAGCAATTCAAAACTTTAAAGATCCATACCTAATAGCCCTAGAAGGCCAATTGAAGCTTTTAAATGACTTAAGCGATCTTCTACAAAATGCTATTGCCGATGATCCACCAACCTCACTCAAGGAAGGTGGGCTTATTAAAGCAGGCTTTAATCAACAGATAGACGAATACAGGGATGCAGCGGTTAACGGAAAAAACTGGATTCTGAATCTTGAAAAAGTAGAAAGAGAAAAAACAGGTATTAAGTCTCTGAAGCTCGGTTATAATCGAGTCTTTGGCTATTATATTGATGTCCGTAAAAGTAATCTAGATCAGGTACCAGACCATTATATTCGCCGTCAAACTTTAGCCAACTCTGAACGTTATATAACCGAGGAATTAAAGCAGATGGAGGATAAGATCTTAGGGGCTGAGCAAAAATTAATTAGCCTCGAGTATGATACTTTTACAGAAATAAGAGATAAAACAATCAGTTATGTTGCAGACTTACGCTTGAACTCCCAGGTTATAGCCCAACTGGACGTCCTCTCTAGCTTAGCCCAATTAGCTGAATTGGAAAACTATTGCAAGCCTGAATTGACCCTTGAGTCAGAGTTGGTCATCAGTCAGGCCAGACATCCAGTTGTTGAGCAAACACTAGCCAAGGATAGTTTTGTCGCAAACGACGTTTTCTTAAACGATACAGATAAAAAAGTCATGATCCTCACCGGGCCTAATATGTCGGGTAAATCGACTTACATGAGGCAGGTTGCCTTAATTGTACTCCTAGCTCAAATCGGCAGCTTCGTTCCAGCCTTATCGGCCAAAATAGGTATAGCTGATCGAATTTTCACGAGGGTAGGGGCTGCTGATGACCTAGCGTCCGGCCAGTCAACTTTTATGGTTGAGATGAATGAGGTAGCACAAATTATGCGCAATGCTGGTCCCAGAAGCCTTTTGATCCTAGATGAAATCGGCCGTGGAACTTCTACATATGATGGCTTATCTATTGCTTGGTCTGTCATTGAACACATAGTGGACCCGAACTATATTAATGCCAGGACTTTATTTGCCACCCATTATCATGAGTTGACAGACCTGGCTGACTCAACCAAAGGGGTATTTAACTGCCATATCTCAACAGCTGAAGAAAACGGTAAAATTGTTTTTCTCCATCACATTGAAGAAGGGTGTGCAGGGCAAAGCTATGGTATAGAAGTGGCCCAGTTGGCAGGAGTCCCTGATTCAATTGTTACTCGGGCCAGAGAGATTCTCTACCAACTTGAAAAAGATAACCAGGGTAAGCGTTTAACTGTAAAAAAATCTGCCCGCCTCCTGGATGGAGAGGTGGACTTATTTTCAGCCGCTCAAAATTTTAAACAAACGAATAAAGTAATCGATCGTTTAAAAAATATTGATATGGACTATGTCAGTCCCGTTGATGCGAGAAATATATTACTCGAGCTTATCCAGGAGGCTAAGGGTAAAAATTAGAGAGAGTTGATAACATGATTCATGTATTAGACCAAGTTACAGCCAATGCCATTGCAGCTGGTGAAGTTATAGAAAGGCCGGCCTCTGTCGTCAAAGAGTTGATTGAAAATTCACTTGATGCTGGTGCCAGCTCTATTCATTGTCAGATAGAACAAGGTGGCATAAAACGTATTCGAATTACAGACAATGGCATCGGCATGTCTGAGGCGGATGCCAAACTAGCGTTTACGCGCCATGCCACATCTAAAATTGAGCATATTGAAGACCTTGACACCCTAAGCAGCATGGGTTTTAGGGGAGAAGCATTAGCTAGTATCGCAGCAGTGTCCAAAGTGCAGCTTAAAACCAGGCAAATTGGTGCCGACCACGGTTATTTGATAGTTTTTGAAGCCGGAAAATTAATAAAATCAGAGAAGATTGGCTGTGCGGAAGGAACTCAGATTGAGGTTTCTGACCTCTTTTATAACGTTCCCGCCCGCTACAAATTCTTAAAGAGGGACAGCAGCGAGCAAGGTTACATAAGTGACCTCGTCACACGTTTGGCCCTATCTAGGGCAGATGTCTCTTTTCGCCTAAGCAACAAAGATAAGGATTTAATACACACACCCGGTAACAACAACCTTTTGTCTGCTATTTACGTAGTATTTGGACGAGAAACGGCTGAATCGATGTTGGAAATTAACTCGCAAGCTGTCAATCCGGTGAAAGTCACAGGTTTTGTAAGTAGTCCACAGCTATCAAGAGGTAATAGGGGAAGACAACTGTCTC
>CAMYEY010000135.1 GCA_947254895.1 uncultured Clostridia bacterium | reverse complement strand
TCTCGTCCCTTTGAAGTCAACCGGATCTGATTGTCGACAAAAGAAATCAACTCCTCCGCGATCAGTTTCTTGACCATTTCAGAAACCGATGCTCTGGAGACATCAAGTGCCTTGGCCAAGCTAACGCTATTGATATATTCCTGGTTTTTAGTCAGGCGATAGATGGCTATTAAATAATCTTCACGGCTTGAGCTAGATTTCATTACGACCACATCCTATACTCGTGTTTACCTTTATCTTAACTGAATCTGCCTTTTCTCCACAAGCAATCCTAAAAGATCAACTAGGCCCGTTTCCCTTGATCCTGTTTTTAATAATGTAGTGGGGCCTCTGCTTACTCTCCAAGTAAGTGCGGGCTAGATATTCACCGATAATACCCATGCAGATCAGCTGAACACCGGAAAGCAAAAGAATTAAACAAACGATCGTGGCATAACCTTTGACTGAAATACCGACAATGAGCTTATGAAGAACGATATAAATAAAGTAAAGGATGGCCGCCAGAGATGTAAAAAAGCCCAAATAGGTAGCAAGTTTTAGAGGAACAACAGAGAAGCCGAAAAAGCCCTCTAAGGCATACTTAACCAGACCTTTAAAAGACCAAGAAGTTTTTCCATGGAGTCTATCTTTAACTTGATAAGGGAGATAAGCAGTCTTAAAACCTACCCAAGAAAAAAGTCCCTTAGAAAAACGATGGTATTCAGGCATAGCTATAATGGCCTCAGCTAACTCACGACGAAAGGTCCTAAAGTCTGAGGCATTTTTAGCAAAGGGTCTATCCGACATCTTATCAATCAGGTCATAAAAAAGTGACTTGAGGCCGGCTACTAATTTTTTTTCCTTCCTTTGATCTTGGTAACACGCGACCATATCCAAGTCAGGATCGTCTTCCAACTCTCTCAACATCTGATTGATATATATTGGATCTTGCTGGAGGTCCACATCAATTAATGAGATGTAATCCCCTTGAGCCTCTTTGAGGCCAGCCAAAATAGCGGCTTCTTTGCCAAAATTCCGAGAAAAATTGATCCCTGTAATAGCCTGATCCGGATAGTCTTGGATAAGCCGTTTAATCTGCTCTCCCGTCTTGTCCTGGCTCCCATCATTCACAAAAATATATTCGTAATCAAAAGCCCTATCTAATTTAGCAAGGCATTCTGCAAAAAAGGCAGCAATATTATCCTCTTCATTATAGGCTGGCATAACCAGGGAAACTGTCTTGATAGACTTCTCTTTATTTGCTGTCATTTGCTTTTCTGCCTCCGAGCTTAATGCTTGAGATGATTATAGACTATCTCCAACTGAAACAAAAATAAGGATACCCTTGACCTGACCCCGAATTGGCTAAAGATGTATAATGAAAGACAAAGCAAAAACAGATCATACAAGGAAGGAATCCACCATGACCCCCTATACCATGTCTCAGATCAAGCAATTTGGTTTTTTACGCCTGGCCGCCGCTACCATTAACATAGACCTAGCCGATGTCAACCAAAACCTTGCCCAACATAAATCCATGCTGAAACTGGCAAGTCAGGAACAAATTGACCTCTTGGTCTTTCCCGACTTTTCCTTAACAGGACTAAGTTTGGGTGACCTCTTTAAGCAAAAAGTTCTTCTAGACCAAGTCCAATCTGCCTTAAAAGAAATCCGCCTCGCCCTCCTCGAAAGCAACCTGACAGTCATCCTAAGCCTGCCTCAAATCTTGGAAAATCGCCTCAGTAAGCTGGTCTACCTTATTTCCCGCGACTCCTGCCAGGCCTATATTCAACCGATCAGCAAAAATTCCCCCCTCTTTAGAAACTTTTATCCATATGATAAGGGTGGAAAAAGCTTTGCCGGAATACCTATCTTGGGTCCGGATAAAAGCCTACTTTTACGCAATAGGCAAAATCAGGAAAGCTTCAATCTCAGCATAGCCGATAGCCTGAACACAGCATTGGAAAACTTAGGACAAAAGAAAGAAGCAAGCGACCTCCTCCTGATCATGAGTCAAAGTCCTGAACTAGTCGACCAATCACTATTAGTAGAAGACCAGCTAGCCTCCCTCACCCAACTTAGGCAAAACGCTGCTTTATATATTCAAGCCTCTACAGGAGAATCCACTACCGACTTTGTCTCCTCCGGTAGGGCCTATATTTTTGAAGCCGGCCGTCTCTTGGCAAAGACAAAATTATATGAGCCCGACCTGATGATCGCCGACCTGGACCTGGAGCTCGTTACCCTCAGTCGCCAAGCTAAGGATTCCCGGCAATCTCCTGTCTCCCCTGATCTCAATTTAGATTCTGACCAAAAGCAAAGTTGGGAATTTCTCTACCAACCCAATTACAAGCATCCACGGGCAAATTTGACCCTCAATTCGGGTGAAGATTATCCCGAAATTTACCGAAACTGGGTTAGAAAACCTTTCCTCCCGGAAAAAGCAGACCGGGTAAATGACTATCTTGAATCTGTAATGCAACTAACCGCCCAAGGCTTAGCCAAGCGCTTACGCTGCTTGAACAAGCCCCGTCTTATCCTGGGTCTTTCAGGAGGCCTTGACTCTAGCCTGGCCCTCCTAACTGCAGTCCGGACCCAGAAAATTCTCCAACAAAAGAATAGCGATATTGTCTGTGTAAGTATGCCCGGTTTAGGCACCAGTAAAAGAACCAAATCTAATGCTCAAGACCTGGCTAATGCCTTTGAAACTGAATTTTTAGAAATCGATATTAGCCCATCAGTCCACCAGCACTTCTTAGATATAGGCCAAGACCCGGACAGGCACGACGTTACTTACGAAAATGCCCAAGCTAGGGAAAGAACCCAGATCCTTATGGACCTGGCTAACCAGAAAGGCGGACTTGTCCTTGGTACCGGCGACTTTTCTGAGGCTGCCTTAGGTTTTAGCACCTATGGCGGTGACCACCTATCCATGTACAATGTTAACTGTTCAATCCCTAAAACACTGGTCC
>CAMYEY010000134.1 GCA_947254895.1 uncultured Clostridia bacterium | reverse complement strand
TATTTCTACAAAAAGTAGATGGAGACCAGTATAAGTTGGAAAGCTTACTCACTTCTCTAGTCCTTCTATTCATCTACGGGATGATTATGCAAACCCAGCAAAGCAGCAACATATCCTCCAAGTCTATCGCAAAACTCTTGCTTTTTGTCATGTCGATTGAACTACTTATTAGTTCTGCTATTACCATCAACTCAATAGCTGAAAATGAATATTATGGTATGAGGGATGGCTATAAGGCAGGTGACTATGTTGCCTCTCTTGAAAGGCGGGTAGAACAAATTCGGTCAGATAGTCCTAATGCCCGGGCTGCCCTGTGGCCGGATAAGTCCGTCAATGACCCTATGCTGTATGGTTATCCCGGCTTGACGATCTTTGCTTCAACCTATCCGGAGGAGCCTGTCCACTTTTTTGCAAATCTCGGTTATGACAGCAATGATATTAATAGCTATCAAAATACAGGTTCAAATATTGTTATGGATTCCTTGCTAGGCCTTAAGTATAAGATCACAGCCGAAAATCGACAAGAGCAGGTCTCCTTTTATGAATTAGTTGACCAAGACGAACATACTGCCCTCTATGAAAATCAAAATAGCTTACCTTTGCTTTATTTTATTTCCCGTCAAGCAAGCATGCTTAGTCTATCCTCTGAGACAACAAGCTTCAACAATCAAAGCAGCTTGGTCAAGATTTTAGGCGGGGATGATGGCATACTCAAACAGCAGGCCCTGAGCTTTAACCTAGGATTGGGTAATCAAATTAGCGCTCTAGCGGATAATGAGTTTTCGGTAAAAAAAGAAGATGGATTTTCTGATCAGAGATCGATGTCTTATGATTTAAAAATTCAAGAATCTGGCTACTATACTATAGCTTGGAAAGCGTCTGGCCTATCCTTTGATCAGATTAGCTTTGAAATTCTGGATACTGACAGCCCATTCTTCCCCCTCGAAAATAAGATGGGCGATGACGAGCCTCTAGAAGATCATAATTCAAATAAAACTGACAATATAAAATCCACAGTCCAACTTAGCCGAAAAAAGAGTTCCTTAGCTGATATTGGTTATTGTCCGGCAGGCAAAACGGTTAGAATAACCTATAAGATCACAGAGGATAGTTCTGACTATGGTACTATCAAACTGGAAGCTGCTGAGATAGACCAAGTCAAGTTGAAAAAATTGACAGACCAGTTAAGAGCTTATTCAGTTGATCCAAGTTATATTTCAGCCAATCATTTAACCGCTGAGATCGAGGCTCCGGAAAATGGCTATATTCTTTTCACTACCACCTATGACACTGGGTGGAGGATTAAGGTCAATGACCAAGAGGTTGAACCTTTAGCTTTGGACAAAGCTTTGGTTCTGATACCGGTGAATAAGGGGATGAATAGGTTAGATTTAAAGTATGTGCCATCCGGTTTTACAATTGGCCTTGCCATTAGCTTACTAACAGGATTGTTATTTGTAGTATATTTTGTCAGCAAATCATACCTGCTTAAAAACAAAGCTAGAAAGCAAAAGGTTAGTGGGTATGATCAAATTAAGCCGGTAACTTTCCGATAAATATAAATTTTGCTTAAGAGGCTAGGTGATGGACCATGGATTTTCTAACCTCTAATAAAGTGATACGGTCTTATAAAACAGGAAATTGACTTTTATTTTCTTCTTTGTTATATTGTCTTGGTGATTCGCCGGAGTGTCGGAATTGGCAGACGAGATAGACTCAAAATCTGTTGTCCGCAAGGGCGTATGGGTTCAAGTCCCATCTCCGGCACCATATAAATTTTATATAGGGGAGTGGCTCAATGGTAGAGCAACGGTCTCCAAAACCGTCGGTTGCGGGTTCGACTCCTGTCTCCCCTGCCAGTAGAAAACCTTGAGATTAAATTTTCAGGGTTTTTTAATGCCTTGAATCAACTATAGGATGTTTACATCCACCATCATTAGAGGGCAATCAGAGAGGAGAAAGCATGACAGTACTCCCCACAGGTAGGAAGGATAAATTTGTCCTCCTCAATAAGGAAGAGATCAATAGGGCACTTTCTAGAATCGCTCATGAAATCTTAGAAAAAAACCAATCTGATTTTAATTTCTCCCTAGTCGGTATAAAACGGCGTGGAGCTCCTTTAGCCAAGCGGCTGCAAGCAAAAATCAAGCAATTTGAGAAGTTGAATATTGAAACCGGTCAACTAGATATTACTTACTATCGAGATGACCTTTCTACGATCGCTGAAAATCCTTTATTCAAAGATAAGTCCATCGATTTTTCGGTAGAAGGTAAAACTATTATTTTGGTTGATGACGTAATTTATACAGGGAGAACGTGTAGGGCTGCAATCGAAGCTATTTTTGACCTAGGGCGTCCCAAGTCCATCCAATTGGCTATCTTAATCGATCGCGGACATAGAGAACTGCCCATTCGTCCTGATTATGTAGGAAAAAATGTCCCAACATCAAAACTTGAACAAGTAGTCGTTGATCTGGAAGAAATCGACGGGATCGACCAAGTTTATATTCAAAACCAAGGACAACACGGCTAATAAAGGCTATAATAAAAATGTTATGCGAGGGAAGTTATGTTAATCATTTATAGCATTACATTTATAGCCACAGCTTTCCTGATCATCTATGGTAACCTTAGTTTCTGGATTGGGATCCCTTTATTAGTTGTGTCTGCCGGTAGCATAGTTTTCTTAGTAGGTAAATTTACTAAATCCAATATTGCAGCCAGTCAACTTAAGCGGAAAACAAAGGCAAAGTGGATAGGGGAACTAACCCTGATTGAGGGCTTTGACCTGGTACCCAATCAAACTATCTTCATGATTCTCACCAGAAAAGATTCCCTTCTTTTTATTTCAGAACAAAAAGATTTAGAGGTTTCCCTGGAGGATATTGATGGTATCCTGTTGGCCAAAGGAAAAAGTCTACTAAATCTTTCTGACAACGCCATTAAAAATTATTTGAATCGAACATCTGATG
>CAMYEY010000133.1 GCA_947254895.1 uncultured Clostridia bacterium | reverse complement strand
ACAAATAATTTGGCTTCCGGACTGTTTATGCTAATCGCATTGGCAATCTTTTGTAAGAGGATGGTCTTACCTGCTTTAGGCGGCGAAACAATCATTCCTCTCTGTCCCTTACCTATCGGGGATATCAAATCAATCATCCTGGTCGCCAGCTCTTTTGGATGTGTTTCAAGTTTGTACTTTTGATTAGGATATATAGGGGTAAGGCGGTCAAAGCGCGGACGTCTAAATGCTTGATCGGGTGGTAAGTCGTTAACCTTATAAATATATGTCAGAGCCCTGTAACGATCAGTATCTCGCTGAACTCTAGCCGGCCCTTCAACCTTGTCACCATTTCTTAGGTTAAAGCGACGAATAAATTGTGGGGGCATATAGATATCATTAGGGCTTTGCAGGTAATTTTCGACTCTTAAAAAACCATAGTTGTCCGGCATTATTTCTAAAATTCCGGAAACAACCTCCTGTTCTTCCTGGTGTTCCTCAGTTTTTCGATAGTCATCAGATCGATCCTGCATTTTAGAAAGATTGTTATCTGACTTTGGCTTCTGACTTTCTTCATCAAGGTCAGATTCAGCTATTTCTCCTGCTAGCAGTCCTAACTCAGTCTCATTGTCAGTAGGCTCATCCTGTTTATAATTTTTATTTTTACGCCGGCGGCCATTTTTAGGCTTAGCTTCAGGGTCTCCCCCTCCTAAATAAAACTCTTTAACCCCGCCCACAGCGTGGTCCGGCTGGTTTTCGGAAGGAGAGCTACTCGTTTGCTTCTTTATTTTATTAGAATTGGCTTCGGTTTGAGTGTCAGAAGATTTATCTGTATTAGTGGGCTGATCGAAATCTTGGGACTTAGTCGATGAACTTTGCGCTTCTTGCTTATCAGTGCTTTGCTTCTTGCGAGGTCTGCCGGGCCGACGTTTAGCTTTTGGTTTGGTCTCTGCCTGGGTAATTTCAATATCTAACTCCGTCCCCTTATCCTCTATTTTAAACTTATCATGCAAACCATCCTGACCGGAGGCAGTTTGATCACCATCAAGCTTGGGAATGTCAACTTTATCTTTGGTAATATCGACCTTAATCGCATTCTCATCTCCCGTCTGGTGTCCGGAATGGCCTGCCTCAGCCTCAAGTAGGACAGCCAGAATTTCTCCCTTATTCATGCGGTTGGTTTGTGTTTTGGTCAGCAGGCCTGATAAAAGTGCTATCTCAATGAGATCACTCTTGGTTTTGCCCTTGAGCATAGATGATGACATATTTCTCCCCTCTTAACGATAAGTATCTATAAACCTGAACAAACTAAAAATAAAGTTATTCGGCAAAGAAGCATTGGAATTATCCAGAACTTGCTTGATATTATACTTTTTTAAAGATCGGGTCAAGCCTTTATTGCCTAGGGCTATTCGCCCAGGGCATCAAACTTATCCATAATATTGAGTGCCAAACCGGTTCCCACTGCAACACAAGAAACAGGATCTTCCGCCACCAAAATTTCAACACCCACTTTGGCCGCCAGCATGCGATCAATGCCATAAAGCAAAGCACCGCCACCGGTCATCATAATCCCTCTTTGTGAGATGTCAGCCATTAGCTCGGGTGGTGTTTGCTCTAAAATTGCATGAACCCCATCAAAAATTTGATTTACGGGCTCTTCCAGGGCCTCAAGCATCTCCGTTGAAGTAAGAGTAAGACTGGCCGGCATACCTGTAATAAGGTTCCGTCCTCTGACTTCCATGCTAAGTTCCTGCTCCCTAGGGTAAGCACAACCGATATTAACTTTAAGATCCTCGGCCGTCTGTTCCCCTATTAAAATATTATGTTTGCGACGTACATACTTGATAATCGCTTGATCAAAGGCGTTACCCGCAATTTTAAGGGAATCGTGAACAACGGGCTGGCACATGGAAATGACAGCTATATCGGATGTGCCTCCACCTATATCCACAATCATAGAACCGTTAGCCTGAGTAATATCGATCCCGGAACCGATAGCTGCAGCAATCGGTTCTCTAATCAGGTAAACTTCTCTCGCTCCCGCGTGACGGCAGGCATCCTCAACTGCCTTTTGTTCAACCTGAGTAATAACTGTTGGCACACAAACAACAACTGTGGGCTTAAAATATCTAGCCAAAAAACCTGTTGAAATGCGACTGATAAAAGCTCGAAGCATAACCTCCGTAACTTTAAAATCTGAAATAACCCCGTCCTTTAGAGGGCGTACCGCTTCAACGTTTTCAGGTGTCCTGCCCATCATCAAACTGGCACTCTCACCTACGGCTAAGACCTTCCCTGTTCTTGAATTAACAGCTACAACTGACGGTTCCCGCAGTACAATTCCTTTCCCGCGAACATAAATTAAGACACTTGATGTACCAAGATCAATGCCCATGCTCATTCCTAAACCCATGAAATGATAACCTCAAAATCTATATAAACGAATAAAAATCTAAAACAAACAATAAAGGATCAGAAAAACTCTTCTAGAAATTGTTTCCGATAACTTTACAGTGAATAAATCATACACGATAAAGGAGCTTTAGTCCATCGGTTCAACAAAGAAATTACCACCAAGTTGCTCTGAATCAGTAACATTTAAAAAGGTATTGGGGGCATTTTCTCTGAGATAGTGCCTGATCAACCGAACATCTCTACGTCCGACAACCATGTAAAGGACATATTGCTTGCGGCCACTATAGCAACCTTTAGCATCAAAAACAGTTATCCCGTGTTTGGTCAACCGCATCAATTCATCAGCCAGAGGCTGGACTGATTCTGTAACAATAAAACATGTTTTTCGTTGGTACCTAAGGTGTCCGTGACTCAAAATTTGGGTGCTAATAAACTGAAAGACAATGGAGTAGAGAGCTGCCTCCAGGCTAAAAAACATGGCCGAAACTGTCAAAATAACGAAGTTAAAGATCATGACATAATTCCAGATAGCAACTTTCTTTTTAGCAGATATCGCCATGGCAATAAAGTCAGTTCCACCGCAGGAAGCATCAACATTGACTATCAAAATCATACCGAT
>CAMYEY010000132.1 GCA_947254895.1 uncultured Clostridia bacterium | reverse complement strand
CTGCCGATGGAGGCCCCTAAGGCAACATTGGCCTGGTTTGTGTTGCTTAGGGCGGTCGCCAGGAGGACAATGGCCGCAAAGGCTGCAGCATCAGGAATCTTGAGCAAAACAGTGAGCCAAATGGTCAAAAAGAGTAGGGCTACCACCAGGCTATAGTAGCTGAAACTCTGGCCATGGAGTAACAAATTAATCTTGATTTGGAGGGCAACCAGTCCCATAAAGGCTCCAATGGCAGTCGCCCATATCCTGCTAAGACCTGCCTTAAAGGTATGGTGAACATTAGTCTTTAGGACAATAATGGCCGAAATACAAGCATCAATAGCATGGTAGTAAGCCTTGCCCCGGAGCATGGAAATCATCAGGCAGCAAAAAACAGCAAGGGCTGTTTTAAAAATCCTCATGCCCGGCTTTTGAACAGAAATAAAGTCCAGTTTATGGCCAATTTCCTGAAGGTCCTGACCGACCGTAGCAAAGGCCTGACTAGCCGCACTCGCCTCCTCCGGTCTTACCTGATCACGGTCAGGATGATCCTTATTTAACTCTTGGTCTTTTTTGAGTGACAAGTACCCGTCCTCCTGTAATTTTCATCTTCACAGCTTATCCGAACGCAACACTTTACTTAAGCCTAGCAGAAGATGAAAACCCCTTCAAACGCAGAAGTTTGAAGGGGCAAAAGGCAAAACTTAAGGGAAAAGCCTAGGGGTCTGGCAACAAATGGTCGATTTACAGTAGTTCTATGCCTTGCTCCTTTAATTCCTCTATCATCAGGTCCGGCCAAATAGAGGCCTGAACTTCACCGATATGGACCTTCTGTAAAAAGAACATACAAATCCGGGATTGGCCTATGCCTCCACCTATAGTGAGGGGAAGGTCTCCAGCCATGAGGCGGCGGTGGTAGGGGTACTTGAGCCGGTTAGTCGCTCCGGCTATCTCCAACTGACTCCTAAGGGTTTCCGGATCTACCCTGATTCCCATGCTGGAAAGCTCTAGAGAACTGTTGAGGACAGGGCTCCAAACCAAGATATCCCCATTTAAGTTCCAATCATCATAGTCGGGTGATCGCTTAGAGTGAGGCTGGCCGGATTTTAGCTTATGGCCGATTTTTTCAACAAAGACAAACTTATGGTCCTTACAAAAAAGATTTTCTCTTTCCTCCGGTCTGCGGTCAGGATAAAGATCCTCTAATGCTTGGCTGGAGATAAAGGTAACCTTATCCGGTAAAAGTCTCTTATAATCCTGGTACTTAGCTTCAAGCAAGCGGTCTAATTCTTGAAAAGCCTCAAAGATCAGGTTAACCGTAGAGTGGAGATAGTCGGTATTCCTATCCTCAGGCCGGATGACTTTTTCCCAATCCCACTGGTCAACATAAAAGGAGTGGGTGTTATCCGGAACCTCATCTGCGCGGATCGCATTCATATCGGTATAAAGACCTTTACCAACATAAAAATCATACTGGGCCAAGGCATAGCGTTTCCACTTGGCCAGAGATTGGACAATCTCGGCTGTAACCAAGCTATCTTGAGACTCCTTGATTTTAAAGGAAACTGGCCTTTCAACACCCGTCAGATTATCATTGAGACCGCTATCCTCCTTAACAAAGAGGGGGGCTGAAACCCTAAGCAAGCGTAACTTTTGAGCTAGCATCCTCTCAAAATTATCTTTGATCAATTTGATGGCCTTTTGTGTTCCGATGAGGTCTAGGTCGGAATGGTAATCCTTGGGAATATGGTAGGAAATCACGTTCTACACGCCTTTCTGTTTAAACTTAAGATTCATACAGGGCTTGGAGGTCTTGAGGGTCAAGCTTTTCTCTCTCCTTACCTCGGTAATCATGGATAATTTTACCCCCATTGAAAACAATTGTCCTGTCACCGTTTCTCAGGGCATCACGGACATTGTGGGTAATCATCATGGTTGTCACACCGGACTCCCTGACAAAACGATTGGTTACGCCCAAAATCCGAGCTGAAGTTTGGGGGTCAAGGGCGGCTGTATGCTCATCTAGCAGTAAGAGCTTAGGCTGAGAAATAATCTCCATCACAAGTGATACGGCCTGCCTCTGACCACCGGACAGAAGCCCTATTTTGGTATCCATCCTTAATTCCAGATCCATACTCAACATGGCCAGCTGTTTACGGAAAAACTGATAGTCTTTCCGGTTAAGAGGAAAGAGTGATGGCGAAGCCTTCCTGGTGTAGGCCAGGGCCAAGTTTTCGGCGATTGTCAGGTTGGGGGAAGTTCCAAGTTGAGGATCCTGAAAAATCCTGGAAATATGAAGTGCCCTTTGATGCTCCTTGGTCCAAGTTATATCTTCATTATCCAAGATGATAATTCCATCATCCGGTTCAAAATTACCGCAAATAGCGTTAAAAAGAGTCGTTTTACCAGACCCATTAGTTCCCAGAACAGTGACAAACTCACCTTTCTCCAAATCCAGATCAACCCTATTGAGGGCGATCTTTTCATTAGATGTTTCCGGGTGGAAAACCTTAGTAAGGCGGCGGATTCTTAACATGACATTCTTATTCATTGCCTTGTTCCTCCTTGTCTGCCATTTGCGGTAACACAGGTCCCGCCTCAGGATCAAGCCAGGTTTTCGCCAAACTTCGGTGCAATTTTTTCTTCCTCTGCCTCTTCCGGTAATCCTGGAAGCTGGGGAAAACCAAAGCGAGAACAACTATGATCGTTGAAATCAAATTAAGTGAGTAAGATGGCAAGACATCAAACTTAAGGGCTATGGCAAAAATAAAACGATAAACAATCGAACCAACCACCGTAGAAACGATGCCTAAGGTAACGCCAGACCGACGAAAAATAGTTTCACCGATAATGATGGCTGCCAGAGCAACCACTAAAACTCCGGTGCCCGAATTAACATCAGCAAACAAGTTATAGTGGGCCAAGAGGCCACCGCATAGGGCCGTTAAACCATTCCCTATGCCTAAGCCAAGCATGATCATGTTATCTGTATTGATTGAAGTGTGGCGGACCATAACCATATTGTCTCCGGTTGCCC
>CAMYEY010000131.1 GCA_947254895.1 uncultured Clostridia bacterium | reverse complement strand
TCCATCTATGTTTTAGCGGGTCTGCGGATTATCCTTTGCATGTTACCTCAAAACCAATGGCTAAAGCCTAATCCTCCGCTTTCCTGGGGGATCTACCGTAATATGCCCTTTACGTTGATGGGGCTTTTGATCATCATTCTCTTTTATAGAAGTGCTAAGGACAAAGCCGACCAGGCTTTCCGCTGGATGTGGTTGACGATCGTTTTAAGTTTTGCCTTTTACATACCGGTGGTCTTGTGGGCCGATGCCTACCCTTTAATTGGTATGCTGATGATTCCTAAGACCTGTGCCTATATCTGGACGGTATTAATTGGATATTATGCCATGCTCAAAGAACATAAAGAAGAAAGGAAATGATTATGAAAAAGTATATGAATTTAGCCCTCCTGTACGCTATTCTTGCCATGGTGGGTGGTGTCTTTTATCGGGAATTTACAAAATTTAATGGCTTCAGCGGCAGGACCGCGCTTGGCCTTGTTCATACCCACTATTTTATCCTAGGTATGGTCTTTTTTCTTCTCCTGGTCCTCTTGGAAAAAAGCTTTTCTTTTACGGGAGCAAAAACTCCACGCCCCCTCTTGATCTATAATATTGGCCTCAATTTGACCCTGGTTATGTTGTTGGTTAGGGGAGTGACCCAGGTTCTAGCATGCCAGCTGTCAAAAGCTATGGATGCAGCTATTTCCGGTATTGCTGGACTTGGCCACCTACTTTTGGCTATTGGCCTGGTAATGCTTCTTTTACAGGTTAAGCAGGCAGTATTGGCTACACAAAAGGATTAAAGACCTCCCTTGGTAATTATAGGGGATCTGAGAGTTACCATCTTTGTTTTTGGTCGGGTGAGCTTTGGGCCCGGCCATGCTAGCAAGATGGTAAATTTAACATCCTTACCATCTTAACTTCCCTGCCAGAGAATCTCGGTTTTGGCGATTATAACAAGACGGTAACCCGCACAACTCTTACCATCTTAACATTCCTGCCGGGTGTCAGAGAGCAATCTAGCCTTAGCCCAAGCCTTGCCCTACAACTTAGCGATAGAATATAATCTCTTTATGAAAGCCAAGATTTTACTTGTAGAAGATGACTGGGACCTTGTCCAAAATTTAAGCTCGTTTTTAGCGGGTGAATCTTACCTGGTCCAAGCAGTTAGCGGCCAGCAAGCAGCCCTAGACCTCCTACAAAAACAAAATTTCGACCTCGTCCTCTTGGATGTCAATCTCAAGGAAGGGGATGGCTTCTCTGCCTGCAAACACATTAAAGAGACTTACGACCTACCCATTATATTTTTGACAGCCCTCGCTGATGAATACAGTACGGTCAATGGCTTGGACCTAGGAGCAGAGGATTATGTTTCTAAGCCCTTTAGGCCCCGAGAGCTCCTCTCCAGGATCAATAATGTCCTGCGCCGGAGGAGTAAAGAGGACCTGGTGCAGATTGGTGACTTGCTGATAGATACCCAAAAGGCCCAGGTTAAAAAGAAGGGGCAAGAGCTCAGCCTTTCTGTCTTGGAATATAAGCTCCTCCTCATGTTTATTAACAGGCGGGGACAGCTAGTTAGCCGGGATAATTTGGTAGATGAGATTTACAACTTATCCGGTGAATTGGTCCAAGACAATAGCATTACCGTCTACATCAAAAGGTTGAGGGAAAAGATAGAGGATAGGCCGGGCCAACCCCAGTATATCAAGACGGTTCGGGGCCTGGGTTACCGCTTAGACTAGGGGCTTCTGTGAAGTTTTGGCAAAATCCGGAGATTAAAAAATTACTGCTGGGAGGCTTAGTCTTAAGCTTTGGCATAAGCCTGATTTCATTTATCTGCTTCAGGCCTTACTGGCTCTTCAGCCTGGGCCTTTCCTTGCTTTGGCTAGCCTTTATGCTTTTCAGCCACTACCTCCGCTATCTCAGACTGGCCGAGCTTAATCAAAAGTTAGACCAGATTTTATACCTCAATGCTTCTTTTCCGCTGGCAGACTACCAGGAAGGGGAGCTTAGTCTTTTAGCCACAAACCTGGAAAAAATCATCTCAAAACTCAAAGAAAGCCGGGCTCTCTTAGTCAAGGATAAAGACTTTTTGGCAGATAGTTTAGCAGACATATCTCACCAGTTGCGTACTCCCCTGACTTCATTGGAACTCCTCTTAGACCAGCTCAAAAGCACTACTGATCCCAATCAGGAAAAACTTATCTTAAGAAAAGTTCAGGCCTTGATAGCACGTATTTCCGACCTCGTGCAAAAGCTTTTGAAGATTGCCCAACTTGACGCAGGTAGGATTATTTTCCAGCCTCAAAGCTATAGCCTGGTCGACCTGGTTAAGACCGGCACAGACAGCTTGGAAATAGCCCTGGAAATTAAAGAAGTGGAGCTAGACCTGGACCTTGAGGGTGAACTTGTTTGTGATAAATTTTGGACCAGCGAAGCCTTGGCTAATATTATTAAAAATTGTCTTGACTATTCACCCAGGGGAGGAAAGATTTTCTTGAAAAGCCGGGTTAACCCCCTCTATACGGAAATTGTTATCCAAGACCAGGGGAAAGGCTTTAGCCAAGAGGACCTGCCCCATATTTTTGAAAGATTTTATAAGGGAGAGGGCGGCAACCCCAATAGCATAGGTATCGGTCTGGCCTTAGCCAAAAAAATCTTGAATTTACAAAATGCCGAAATCCATGCAGATAATTCTGACCAGGGAGCCCGCTTTACCATCCGTTTTTACCACAGGATTATTTAAAGATCGTCTGACTAAATATTTCTTAAGAATCGTTAAAGATGGGCTTAAATGACAATATCGTCACTTAAGCAGAGATGAAACTTTCTATACTTGACTCATATCTAGCCTAGTTTAGTTAGGCAAGAGGAGGTTAAAATAGTGGCACTTTTAGAAGTAAAAAATCTTAGCAAAATTTACCGGCAGGGTGAAAATAAAATTAAGGCTCTGGACAATATTTCTTTCAGCGTTGAACCGGGAGAATTTATATCAATTATTGGACCTGTCTCTTATACACATCTCCGAGCCCACGAGACGTCCTGGATA
>CAMYEY010000130.1 GCA_947254895.1 uncultured Clostridia bacterium | reverse complement strand
ACTATAAGCCACAGGTTGAGGCTAAGTCCCTTTACAACACGCCCCCTTGTTACAGCATCTACATCTGTGGACTCGTTTATAAGTGGTTGGAAAAAATGGGTGGTGTCTCAGCTGTTGCTGAAATCAACCGGCGTAAGGCAACAAAACTCTATGACTTTATCGATAACAGTAATTTTTACCAGGGAACGGCTGCCAGGGAGGATAGGTCTTTGATGAACGTAACCTTTGTCTGCCAAAAGCCTGACCTGCACCCGGAATTTATCAAGCAAGCAGAAGGCCAAGGTCTGCTTAATCTCAAAGGACACAGGAAGGTCGGTGGGATTAGGGCCAGCATCTACAATGCCATGCCGGAGGCCGGTGTGGACCGTTTGATTCAATTCATGCAGGACTTTGCCCGACATAATAAATAACCGCACTTGACTGGCTTTTAGACCCGTCAGGATGATCAGAGTGAGGAGCGATCTATGGAAGATTATTTAGTGAAAAGTTTAAATAATATCGACCAGGGGGTTCTCGACAGGATCCCACAGGGTTTTAACCTATCCGAGACAGACCGGCCGGATGCAATCCTACTTAGGAGCAAGGACCTCCACGAGATGGAGTTTCCTGAAAATCTTAAGTTCATCGGTCGGGCAGGATCCGGTGTCAACAATATCCCCTTAGAAAAGTGTTCTGAGAAGGGGATTGTGGTTTGCAATGCCCCGGGCGCTAATGCCAATGGCGTCAAGGAGCTGGTTGCCCTGTCCATGATCATGGCTTCCCGCAATATAGCGGAAGCCCTGGACTGGACCAAGTCCCTGACAGCAGATGATTCCCTCAAAAGCCAGGTTGAGTCTGGTAAAAAAGCCTTTGTAGGGCCTGAACTCTATGGTAAAACGGTGGGAGTTATCGGCCTTGGAGAAATTGGTGCCCTAGTTGCTAATATGTGTGTCGATTTCGGGATGAAGGTTTATGGTTACGACCCCTTTATCACGGTCAAACATGCCTGGGAGGTTAACCGCCTGATTGAGCGGTCGAATGATCTAGCTTTTCTCTTTGCTAATTGTGACATCATCAGCCTTCATATTCCCTACAATAAGGATACTGACCGGATGGTTAGCCGCGAACTTTTAGCCGGGGCCAAACCCGGTCTCTGCCTGATCAATTTAGCCAGGGACGGCCTGGTTGACTATGAGGCCCTGAAGGAGGCCCTGGACCAGGATATTATCTCTCACTATGTGGTAGACTTTCCTGACCGGCATAGCCTTAAATTGCCTAAGACCATTAACTTTCCCCACCTGGGAGCCTCAACCCCGGAAAGTGAGTTTAACGCTGGTACTATGGTGGTTTCATCCATGGTGGACTACCTAAAAAATGGTAATATCCACAATTCAGTCAATTTTCCAGACCTAGACTTTGGTGTCTGCAACAGCCGGCAGAGGTTGGCTGTTCTCCATGAGAATATTCCTAATATGATTGGCCAGATAACCCAAATTCTGGCCGGCCTGAAAATAAATATTTCCAGATTAAGCAATAAGCATAAGGGCAACTGGGCTTATACCATGATTGACCTAGATGATGAGATTAGCGAAGATGCACTCGCCTTGTTCCGGCAAATTACTGGCGTGGTCAGGGTGCGGAAACTGCCGGCTAGAGCTTGACCCTGCTTTTGAGGTGAATTTCCGGAAGACTAGTTCAGAGCTCAGATAGGTAGCTGCCTGAGAAAAAGGAAAAGGAGACTATGGCTCACATTAAAGCCTTTAAGGCCATCAGATCCCAAAAAGAATATGCAAAGCAAGTGGCGGCCCTGCCTTATGATGTGGTAAGCAGGCAGGAGGCAAGGCTTATTATCAAGAAAAATCCCTTGAGTTTTTTAAGTGTGGACCGGCCTGAAGCGATGCTGGCGGATACGATTGCCTTTAACTCGGATGAAGCCTATGCTAAGGCCTCGAGTAATTATCGAGACCTCCTCAAGCAGGGGGTTCTTGTCCAAGATTGTCAGGATAGTCTCTATCTCTATCAGCTTACCAGGGAGGGGAGGCGGCAGGTGGGCCTCGTCTGTTGCGGTTCGGTTTTTGACTATGAAAAGCAGGTGATTAAAAAGCACGAGCAAACCAGGGCTGACAAGGAGGTTGACCGTGTTCGCCATATTGAAAGCCTCGATGCAAACACAGGCCCCATTTTTTTGACCTATAAAAGTCGGCCGGAAATTAAGAGCTTAATTGAAGAAGCTCAAGCTGGCCCAGCTTGGACGCGTTTTATCTCAGAAGATGGGGTGGAGCATGCTATCTGGGAGATAAAGGAGCCGGGCTTGACCGATAACTTGATCCAAGCCTTTGGCCAGGTTGACTCCCTTTACATAGCTGATGGCCACCACCGTTGTGCGGCTGCAGTTAAATTGGCTCAGAAACGTCGTGCTAGCAACCCGCAGCTTACAGCTTCTGCTGAATGTAATTATTTTTTATCGGTTATTTTTGCCGATGACCAATTAGAAATCATGGACTATAACCGCTTGGTTAAAGACTTAGCCGGACTCAGCCGGGCAGAGTTTTTGACAGCCCTCAGTTCAAACTTTAGAGTGGAAAAATTGGAGAGTGGTCCCTACAAGCCATCGGCTAAGGGGGAATTTGCCATGTATCTTGACCATTCCTGGTATAGGCTTGAGGCTCTTTCAGGCTCGGGTGACCAAGCTGACCCTGTAGCCAGACTCGATGTAGCTGTTTTGCAGGAAAAGCTCCTAGAACCAATTTTAAATATCAAGGATCCGAGGACCGACCAAAGGATCAATTTTGTCGGTGGAATTAGGGGCTTGGAGGAATTGGTCCGACAGGTGGATAGTGGAGCCTGGTCCCTGGCCTTTGCCCTCTACCCAACCTCGATCAAAGAACTTTTTGATGTTGCTGATGCCGGCCTCCTGATGCCACCCAAGTCGACCTGGTTTGAGCCGAAACTGAGGAGCGGACTCTTTATCCATAGCCTGGATTAGACTGGCAATTTTGATTTGCTTTATGCACATTGTCGAAAAATTCCTTGAAAAGTAAAATAGTGTGTGATAGTGTGTGGATGATCAAAGATACAGACCATGGGTGCAGTGAGTATGGATTCCTAATTTGATGAGGTAGCGGTTTTACTTCTTGGTGTGTG
>CAMYEY010000129.1 GCA_947254895.1 uncultured Clostridia bacterium | reverse complement strand
GGAGGAGGATCATGACTAAGGCGATCGAATTAAAGGGGGTTACGAAAAAGCTGGGTGACTTCCACTTGGGACCGCTCACTTTTTCTGTCCCGACCGGTTGTGTTGTCGGCTATATCGGGGAAAATGGAGCCGGTAAGAGTACGACGATTAAACTCTTACTGGGCTTGATGGAGGCCGATAGTGGGCAAATCAATATCTTGGGCAAACCGCTTGAGAAAATAACAGTAGAACAAAAGGAGGATATTGCTTATGTTTTTGATGACCTGTTTTTACCCGGGTCGATGACCCTGGCCAACGTGCAGCGTTTTCATAGCTTGCTCTATGGCAAGGCCTGGCAGGATGAAACCTTTCAGAGGCTCATCAAGTCCTTTAATCTTTCTGAAAAAAGACGGGTTAAGGATCTTTCACGAGGAATGAAAATGCAGCTTGGTCTGGCGGTTGCCCTCTCCCATGGGGCCAAGCTTTTGCTCTTAGATGAGGCCACAAGCGGGCTTGACCCTGTCATCAGGGACGATGTTTTAGATATTTTATTGGACTATCTCCAAGACGAAAACCATACGGTCTTTATTTCCTCTCACATTCTATCTGATTTAGAAAAAATTGCCGATTACATTGCCTTTATTCATAAGGGCCAACTGCTCTTTATGGAGAACAAGGACTGTCTGGCTGAAGAATATGGGATTGCCTCCCTCACGGAAGACCAGTTGCAAGCCCTTGATCCCGAGGCTGTAGTTGGTTTCCGCAAGCACCGTTTTGGTATAGAAGCCCTGGTTAAGCGCAACCTTGTACCGGCAGATCTCAAACTGGATAAGGCCAGTATTGAAGATATTATGGTTTTCACCATTAAGGAGGACAAAAATGAAAGCCTTGCTCTATAAAGATTTTATAGCCTTAAAAAAGGCCTTGCTTTTGATGCTGGTCATCCTAGTTGTCATCGCTTTTTATTTTTATAAGGAAGGCCAGGTTTACCTTTTGCCTCTCTTTTTTATCCTGCTACCGGTTATTATCCTGGGCATGCTCTTTGGTGCCGATAGCCAAGACCGGCTGGACCACTACCTCGTGCCGTCGCCTGTTAAAAGGTCGACGATCGTTTTGAGCCGCTATGTGGTCGTTTGGTTTATGTCGACCTTGGCCGTCATCTTGTCCTTAGTTATGCCCTGGCTGACTCAGAATAACCCCTTAGCCTTAGACTGGTTTTTACTCGTTCCTGGAATCTTTCTTATGACCAGTTTTATCTCAGCTGTCCAGTTGCCCTTGATGTATCGTTTTGGTGAAACGAAGGCCCGACTGATCTTTGTCGGCCTCTACTTTGTCACCTTTGCCTTTTTCTCCAGCGTAGCCTCTAATAAGGTGTGGATTGTGGCTAAGCTGCAAACAGGATTTAATCTTGATAGTCACTATCTTGCCCTCATCTTGGCGGCGGCTGCCATCTTGGTGAATGGAATTTCTTACCTTTGTTCAAGGGGTATTTATGAGAAAAGGGAATTGTGATTCTTAACTGACAAGAGATGTGTTACACCTCGAAAAGTATTCGGCGACTAATTGATTTTGACTTTCTCCCCGGGCGTAGCTTCCTGTCTCTTTCTTATATGTCGTATAGCTCTGGCCTTGCCTAACATGCCTTTCCTCCGTTATCATTTCCATATGAGAAGTTCCTCGGCTTTCTTTTTGCTTGTCACAAAAAATGATACCGAGTTACTTCTCTTTTTTTAATCTATCTGCAGCACATGTCTTATGAGCTTACAGCTGCCCGCTGCTTGTGTTCATCATCATATTTTCTGCCCTGCTTCGGATGCGGCATAATTAAACCTCCTCGCCTGTTTATGCAAGTTTTTGTTATTCGCAGTAAATAAAACGAAAAAATGAACCTTTTTTATATCCAGCTTGTCTTAATAGTAGAACGGTATAGAAAAGGAGTATAAAAATGCAAATGAATTTATCAGAATTTCTAAAGTTAGATGATTTTATCGGTAGTACGAAAGACGTAGAGCGGTACAGAAAAAGGATTAGATTTAAAGAAATTAAAAACTATATACTCATAGCCTTAATTATAGTTGGCATCCTTCTTGAAATTATAAGCCTTGTGCAGAAGAAAAATATAGATTTACCTTTCCTAGTTCTTATTTTTCTTTTACCTAAAGTCGTTTGGGATATTAAAAAATTTCGAGAAAGAAAGGAAGTTTTTGAATCATTTGATAAGGGAACGATAGATCTTTCCAAACTGGAAAAGGTTCTTTCCTCTTTGGCTAATCGGTTCATTAAATGCTATGAAAAAGGATACAATAAATCTTATTATGATTTTTACACGGTACATACCGGTTATCCCAGCATGTCAGCGACTCTGACCGACAGTTTCTGGATCGGTTTAGCAGTAGGAAAAAGATTATTTAGACTTAAGGATAGAATAGAAGCGAAAAGGCTTATGAAAGATATAAGGGCATTTAATTATAGGATTGACAGTGATTATTTAGTCAAATTAAGCATCAAAGAACCTAATTCTTATAACGAAACTTTGAAAGGATGCATAGATTAAAATGCAATCGAATAAAGGATTTGAATTTTCAAATCAATTAGGAGAATACGCTCTGCAGATCAAAGCAGGCAGAATAGACTTGTTTTCTGAACTATTTAAAGTAGGAAGCAGTTATTCCTTTTATACAGCTAGAAAATACGTTGACAATGATCATGATGCCAAAGATATTGTTCAGGATGCCTATATCAAAATAATAGAAAATTTTGATAGTTTACAAGACCCCAGAAGATACTTGGGCTGGATGAAAAGAATCATTATTAATCTTGCCTTGAACTTTAATAAAAAAGTGAAGCCGGATTTATATCTTAACCAATTTGAGAGCGAAGAAGCATTTTTCGATACGAATAAAATAGGAAATGATACTGAAAGAGAAGCAGCATATCTAGTGGATGGAAGTAGAGAGACCCTGCACTATTTATTGAATTCACTTCCGTATAAGCATAAAGAAGTACTATTGCTTTTCTATATGGAAGGCATGAATATTACAGAAATTGCAAAAATGCTAGATATCTCAGAAGGAACGGTGAAATCAAGACTGTATCATGCAAGGATAACAGCCAAACGGCTATAAGCTCTGATATCACTGCATTTAACTGTTTCAA
>CAMYEY010000128.1 GCA_947254895.1 uncultured Clostridia bacterium | reverse complement strand
AAAATATGTCTAGGAAAGAATTACAAACCATCTTGAATGCAGATACTGCTATAGACATCGCCCTGTTTGGTCGAATGGTTGCGGATGATCCCTCGCTCAATGAGGATGCTTCCTGCCAGGTTGCTCATGCACTTTCTACCCACGCCATTGAGAGTGAATTTGACTTCTTTACTGCTTTGGATGATCTTGCCCCTGAGGATAATGCTGGTGCTGTGATGCTTGATACAATTGAATATAATTCATCGACCCTTTATCGTTATGCAAATATTGCCCTCCATGAGTTCTACAGGCAACTGGGCGACAAAGAGAGTACTATTAAAGCTACAAAGCTTTTTGTTGAAGCTTTTGTGAAGTCCATGCCCACCGGGAAGATCAATACCTTTGCCAACCAGACCCTCCCCCAAGCCCTAGTTGTTTCATTGAGACCAGATAGGCCAGTGAACATGGTGAGTGCTTTTGAAGAGCCAGTCAAATCAGATGATGGTTATGTCAATAAATCCATTCAAAAACTTTTTAAAGAGTACAGCAAATACGATAAGGTATTAGACAAGCCCATCTTTACCGCCTATTTGATATTTGATGACCTGGAGGTGAATGCTATTGGAAAATCAGAAGGTCGGCTAAATGAGTTGTTGAGCGATCTTGAAGCACAACTCAATCAAAATCTCGAAGAATAGGTGGCTAGACGTGAAAACGCTTTTGTTGAAATTGGGCGGTCCTATGCAATCTTGGGGAACATCATCACACTTTGAAACCAGGACTACCGACTATTATCCGTCAAAATCCGGCCTGGTTGGAATGATTGCGGCTTGCTTTGGCTATAGGCGGGATGACGACGAAAAGATCCAAAGGCTAAACGACTTGGATTTTGCTGTACGTATCGACCAAGAAGGAGCTTTGGGAAAAGACTACCACATTGCCACAAAAACTAAACCCAATGGTACATTCGAAAAATTCTATGTTACCAACCGCTATTACATGGAAGATGCTGTTTTTGTCGTATCCCTTTCCCACGAGGATAGCCAATGGATGGATGAAATTGAGACCGCTCTTCGTTATCCCTACTTCCAGCCCTTTATGGGCAGGCGGTCTTGCCCCCTTCCAATAGATTTTCTGATTGGTACGAGCGATAAAAGTGCTCTGGAGGCATTAGAGGATCTTCCTTGGCAAGCAGCAAATTGGTATAAAAACAAGCACAAAAACTATAGGGCAGATATTTATGCCGATAAAGATTTAAGTCCAGGATCTCCGGCAAAAATGCGAAACGATCGAGTTGTTTCCTTTTCACAAAAGGAACGTAAATTTGGCCCGAGGTTCGAAGCGAGAACGAGCGTGCATCTAGCGACTAGTGTAGGCAGCACTTTTGATAAATCTCTCGACTTTTACAGTGATATATAGGGGTGAGCCATGTATTTATCCAGAGTAGAAATTGATATAAATGACCGCCGAAGAATGAGAGACCTCAAGCACCTTGGTTGCTATCATGGTTGGATTGAAGATTCTTTTCCAGAGGAACGCGATAAAGAAAAAAATGACAATACAAGAAAACTTTGGAGGATCGATAATTTAAATGACAGATATTATCTGATAGTTCTTAGTAAAACAAAACCTGATCTTGAAAAGCTGGAAAAATACGGGGTAAAAAACTCAGCAAGCACAAAGGACTATGATGATTTTCTTAATTCGCTGACAGAAGGTATGCAGGCAAATTTTCGTATTAAGCTCAATACAGTAAGGTCACGTTCCGATAGAAAGAAATACCCTAAAAGGGGACATCTCGAGCTGGTTCCTCTAAATGAGCTCAATTCATTTTTCTTGGACAGGACTGATAAAAATGGCTTTTCAGTAAAGAGTGATGAGTTTTGGATAGTCAATAGGAATAAGGAAGCATTTAAGCGTTATGACCAAGATGAGTATAAAAAGGTAAATCAATATCTAGTAAGTGCAACTTATGAGGGGATTTTAACTATAACTGACTTGGAGAAGTTTAAGCAGGCACTTCAAAGTGGAATTGGCAAGAAAAAAGCCTACGGCTTTGGTTTTTTAACCATCATACCCATTAAATGACTAAGTTTTCTGGAGCCCCAAAAACAGAGTTGACAGAGCTTCCGAGAATATCTGACAGGGTTAGCTTTATCTATATTGAGCACGCAAAGGTTAATCGGATAGACAGTGCAATAACGATAACGGATTATCGAGGTACTGTGGACATACCGGTGGCTATCATAGGGGTATTGATGCTAGGCCCCGGCACAGACATTAGCCACAGGGCTGTAGAAATCTTAGGTGATACAGGAACCTCAATTATCTGGGTTGGTGAAAGAGGAGTAAGGCACTATGCCCACGGTAGAAGCCTTGGCCACTCCACCAAACTATTAGAGATGCAAGCTAAACTTGTTTCCAATACCAGGACGCGGCTTAATGTTGCACGAAAAATGTATGCTATGAGATTCAAGAATGAAGATGTATCCAGACTAACCATGCAACAATTGCGTGGCCGCGAAGGGTCAAGAATTCGCAAAGTTTATCGTGAGCAATCTAAGAAATACAATATAGAGTGGAGTGGGCGCAACTATAATCCAGATGATTTTGAAGATGCGACTCCTGTAAACAAAGCACTTTCAGCTGCAAATGTTTCCTTATATGGAGTCTGCCATAGTATCATTGTTGCCTTGGGAATGAGTCCAGGATTGGGCTTTATTCATACAGGTCATGACAAGTCATTCGTGTACGATGTGGCCGATTTGTATAAGGCAGAATTGACGATCCCCCTTGCCTTTGAATTAGCCTCTACAGTAGAAGACAATGCCGATATTGGGAAAATGGCCAGGCTCGCTTTAAGAGATAAGATGGTTGACGGAAAAACGATGCAAAAGATTGTAGAAGATTTGCAGTATCTTATGAATGTTTCTGAAGATGAAAAAATACATTTGAGCTATATCGAGCTTTGGGATGAACAATCTTTCAATGTTCAACATGGAATAAATTACCGGGAAAAATAGAATGCCGCTGACCGTGATTACCCTTAAAAACTCCCCACCCTCTTTAAGGGGAGACCTCACTAAATGGATGCAAGAGATCTCCACTGGAGTCTACGTAGGTAATTTTAATACGAAAATTAGGACTGAACTCTGGAAACGTGTCGTCGCAAGTGTGGGCACCGGAGAAGCGACCATGAGCTATGCTTGTAGGAATGAGATAGGCTATAATTTTGA
>CAMYEY010000127.1 GCA_947254895.1 uncultured Clostridia bacterium | reverse complement strand
AACCAGCCCAGTCTGATACTAAAGAGGTTCATTAAAAGGGCTGCCAAAAAGAAAGATGGCAAGGCTGTTGCCATCATGGAAAAGACCGAAACGGTGTAGTCGTAACCGCTATATTGGTTAACAGCTGCTTTAATACCCATAGGAATTGCAATGATAATTTCAATAACATAAGCTATTAAAGAAATCAAAAAAGATATCCAAACATATTCATTAATAACTTGTGTTACTGGACGTCCATAGAGAAATGAAAAGCCCAAATCCCCTCTGAGGGCTCCCCCTAACCAGGAAGTATAGCTTTTCAGAATGCCAGGCAAGCTTTTATCAGCCAAACCATATAGCTCTTTCAACCTAAGGACATCTTCACGTGACATCTGACCACTCTGAACGGCAGCAGCTGTCTGATTGTCAATATAATCTGCCGGCATCAACATAGCCAGCATATAGATCAAAGCAGATACTCCCAGCAGGATCAGCAAAGCAAGTCCAATTCTTTTTAATATGTATTTCAGCATACTAGCACCTATAGATATAACTTATGGGCCAGCCAACAGGCCGACCCATAAGTCTAAAATTAGCAGTTTGGTTCTTACCAATTAAGCTCTACATTCCAAATATCACCAATAGGAGATTGGAAAGGTGTAACATCTTTCTCATTAATGAGACTGTCAGCGTTAACAACATCCTTATTGTAGGCAAACATATTTTTACGTTGATAGGTTGGAACCTCTACTGCCATGCTGGTTGATAATTCAAGAGCTTTGGCGTAGAAAGGTTTTCTCTCCTCCGGATCCAGACTGGACCGGCCGGCAATGATCTGCTCGTTGAGTGATTTCAAGGCAGCTTTTTGGTCATCAGAACCATTCTGATAGAGCCAGTAGAGACCTGTGTTATTAGGTGAACCGCCCTTATTAACAGTCGGGTCTGAGTACCAGATTTGGAACATATCGGGGTCGACACCGCCGCCGCCCCAAGCAGCTGCCCATACCTGGATACCTGATTCATAAGCCGTAGAGAGCTTGCTTAGCAGATTAGGATCTACCTCAATATCAACCTTAACACCAAGACTCTCCAAGAGTTTTTGTGAACCGATGAAGATTTGGCCAGCCGGATGCTCTTCAGCTGCTGATGGCAAGGTATATTTGATGGTTAACTGTTGACCTGCTTTTTCATGACCTGCAGGATATTGCATTTGCTTGGTGGCCTCATCATAGACATAACCGGCATCGAGGAGCAGCTGTTTGCTGGTTTCTCCGCTAGCGTCGTAAGGATAGAGGGCTTCCGGGTTATCGGGGTAGGCCCAAACAACCTTGGACATGGTACGATTGTTAACAGATGCCAGCTCACCATAGTAGTTGGCAACAGCCTCCTCAATATTAAAGGAATGAGCTATGGCCTTACGGACATTCCAGTCAGGGATAGCTTGACCGTTGATACCAATGTAGCCATAACCGTCATTGTCGACCAGGATATAGTCGAGCTTGGAGTAATCACCCTCACCGGATGAAATATCTGTAACAACTTGTTGTGAAGCTGAGGGCTCAGCAAAGTGGACAGTGCCTGTTTTCAAGGCATCCAACTCAGAGCCTTGCTCCAGAACTTGATAACGCAGGGTCTTGATCTTTGGCTCACCCATAATGAAATTAGGGTTCGCTGTAAAGGTAACAACGTTGTCCTTGTAGCTTTCAAAAATGTAAGGACCAGCACCAAAAGGTTTATCGTTCTTTGCCTTCAGATGTTGAATAAATTCAGGACCGGAAGGGTCAACGCCGACTTCATTCAGCTCACCCTCATAGCCTTCGGTATAGTAGGCTTTGGAAGCTGCATCAACATCACCGATCTTAAAGATAGCAGAAGGATCTATACCCTTAAGGGTAACCTCAATCGCATCATGCTCGGCACCATCTTCTCCCGTAGCCTTGGTCTTTTTAATTCCGGAAATGCTGGGAACACCACCTTGGACCCCACCTTCATTGTGGAAGAAGAGTTCTTGGACATAGTCTTGGACTAGCTTATCACCGGCTTTTTCAGAATTGAGTCCATCTTCGTCAGAGAGGTTATATCCGTAAGATTTTACCAGCTCATCCCAATAAACTTTTGCATTGAGGGCTGAACTGTCAGCTAAATCATATTCTGCACCGGAAGCGGTAACGAATTTACCATCCTTGATCTGACCGAAACCCCACATGGCCATACCAAAGGCTGCCTTCAGTGAGTCACTGCCTTCGACATCAGCTGCGGATTTTTCCAGTGCCCCTTGGGCATTATCATCATTTAAAAGGTTGCCAACACAGTAATCAATGATTTCCTGGGCAAATTTTTCACCTGCCTCAGGTAGGTAGGACCAAAATGCCTTTTGTTGATCAGCTGTAGCTACGGTTAAACCGGTTCCCATTGTCGGCTCTGTTGCACCAGGCTCACCTGAAATGCCAGCCTTGAGGATATCCTCACCCACAGCAACCATCTCTGTCGAGGTCTGGAGACGGTATTCCTGCATACCTTCGATAGCTAGGTTGAAGAAGGTTGTATTTCCATCATAGTAAGGGTGGGCATAGACGTGCATAGCAAAAATGAGGTCATCTACAGTGATGGGTGACCCATCAGAGAATTTAAGGTCATTTTTTAGAACAAAGCTATACTTAGTTGAGCTTTGGTCGTCTGCAACTTCAACTTTATAAGATTCTGCGTAAGTTGGCTTGTCATTTGAAGCCTCATATACCCCATCCTTATTGGCCCTTAAAAGGGTTAAGACTGTGTTATTTACAATCTCTCTATCAGGCACAGAAGTGTTAAAAAAGCTGGAGAACTTTCCATCTAAGGTTTGTACCCCTATAACAAAAGGTGTATCTTTAGTTATCTTACCTCCAGCTACCGGGGTCGAATTCTGATCAGATGCTTCAGCCGGTGTAGCATTATCGCTAGAATCTTTATTCTTGCCACCGGAACAGGCAACTAGGCCAAAGACCATGATTGTCGCTAAAGCAAATGTCAGTACTTTTTTAAATAAAAGTCTTTTCATTATTTTACTTTCCTCCTCTTGTTTTTCTGTATATAAAAAAATTACAGACTCATTAAAATGGCAATAACTTGCCATACGGGATATACTTTCCTCGATTAATAGTTTCTCTGAACCTCTGCAACATCAGGTAGGTCAAGATTTACACCTCCGCCGTTGATTCCGGAAACATCGCAACTTTCAGGATTGAGAACAAAATCTGATACTTGACAATTTGCAACCTTCCCCTTTGCCTTGACTCTGATCGTCAGATTTTGGAAGCTGATGTTTTTAAGAGTAGAGTTATGTGCATCAACAGCCAAGGCAGCTACCTGACTGCTGGCACCGGCAGGTAGGTTGACCTCAATGGTCAAATTAGCAAAGTTAATATTTTCTAAATGAGCTCCTGCTAGTTCTTGGAAAAGAGCTGCCTGAACC
>CAMYEY010000126.1 GCA_947254895.1 uncultured Clostridia bacterium | reverse complement strand
GGTATAGCAGGATTTGGCAATCTGGGTAAAGGACTGGTGGCCAGCCTTAACAATTTTTCTGACCTGGCTCTCGTTGGGGTTTTTACCAGACGGGATCCGTCTACTTTAGCCCAGTCAGGCCTCTGTCTGAAGGGGAGGACGGTCGATTTTTTCTCCTACCGGGAGATCTTAAAATTTAAAGATCAGCTGGATGTCATCATCCTGGCCGGTGGATCGCGAGAGGATATACCTAAACAGGGGCCAGACCTTATCCGAAATTTTAATACGGTGGACTGTTTTGATAATCATGCTGAAATCCCTGAATATTTTGCCCAGATGGATAAGCTGGCTAAGGATCACAAGCGGGTAGCCTTAATCTCTACCGGTTGGGATCCCGGCCTCTTTTCTATCCAAAGATTCTTGTCGGCTGCTGTTTTGCCTGACGCTTCGACCTATACCTTCTGGGGACCGGGATTGAGCCAAGGCCACTCTGATGTTGTCCGCCGGGTCAAGGGGGTTAAGTATGGTGTCCAATATACCCTGCCGAGGGAGAGCCTGTTGACCCAGATCAGGTCCGGCCAGGAAGTCGACTATAGTTCAGCTAAAGCTCATACCAGGCAGGTATTTGTCGTTTTAGAGGAGTCTGCTGATCCGGATGCTGTCGTGCAAGAGATCAAGTCCATCCCGGACTACTTTGCTCCTTACGAGACGGAGGTTAACTTTATCTCTGAGGCAGAATTTTTAGCCAAACACCAAAAGATGCCCCATGGAGGCTATGTGATCAGGCAAGGCTTCAGCTCTAGGGCTGGGGGACAGGGAAATTTTGACCAAAGAGATTCTGCCGGCGGGGCTAACAAGTTGGTAGCTTCGAGCCAGACTGAAGACCACAAGGCCAGGATTGAGTTTCAGCTGGCTCTGGACAGCAATCCGGAGTTTACGGCCGGGGTGAGTCTGGCCTTTGCCAGGGCTGCCCACCGCCTGTACCAACAGTCTGAATTTGGGGCTAAAACGGTTTTAGATGTTCCCCTGAGCATGCTGGCAGATAAACCTAGTACGGAGCTTTTAAACTTTATCTAACAGACTGGTAAGAATACATCATACTCAAATTTACCGACAAGCCTGTTATTAGGAAGAGGATTGGAATGACACATTTTTCCTTAGTAGATGATTTTGCTATAAACCAATTTGGTCAGACTGTGATGAGAAATCGCCTGCCACAGCCTGTTTACGAGGCTTGGGAGCAGGCTGTTTACCAAAATATTCCCATCAACCGAGAGATTGCAGATGCTATTGCCCATGCCATGAAAGTCTGGGCTATGGAAAGGGGAGCCACACACTTTTGCCACTGGTTCCAACCTTTAACCGGTAAGACAGCTGAGAAACATGTCGCCTTCTTGCAAAAAGATAAGACAGGGAAGCCAATCTCCAGACTATCCGGAAAGTCCCTCATGCGGGGAGAGACAGATGGTTCATCCTTTCCTCATGGTGGCCTCAGGGATACCTTTGAGGCTAGAGGCTATACCTACTGGGATGTGTCATCCTATGCTTTCGTCAGAGAAAAAGTCCTCTACATTCCCAGTGTTTATATCGGTTATAACGGGGCTAAGTTGGATATGAAACTTCCCCTGATTAAGGCTCGAGAGGCCCTCAGTCGGGAGGCGACCAGGTTACTCCAGCTCTTAGGCAATAGCAGCGTAAAATTTGTTAGTCCCATGATTGGCCTCGAACAGGAATATTTTTTAGTTGATGCCCAAAAGGCTATGCAGAGGCCCGATCTTCGTTTTTGTGAACGGACCCTCTTTTCGGCCGAAATGCCTCGTAACGGGGACTATGAGTCGCCCTATTTTTCCTCGGTATCAACGAGAGTCTTGGACTTCATGCAGGAGGTTAATGAGGAATGTTGGGCAGTCGGTATTTATGCCATGATCGAGCATAACGAAGCTGCCCCTGGCCAGTATGAGTTGGTTTCTAACTTTGATGAAGCCACGACAACGATCGACCAAAACATGTTGCTCATGGACATCTTGAAAAAGGTGGCCGGCCGGCATGGTTTCACTTGTCTGTTCACAGAAAAGCCTTTTGCTGCCCTCAACGGGTCTGGCAAGCACAATAATATTTCCCTGATTGACTCGGAAGGCAATAACCTCTTTGATCCGGGAGACAGGGCTCCCGAAGACCTCCGCTTTATTGTTTTTTTGACAGCCTTTATTGAAGCGGTCGATAAGTACCAAACCCTGATCCGGATGGCTGCCTCAAATGAGGGAAATGACCACCGCTTGGGAGGCCACGAAGCACCGCCGAGTGTTCTCTCCATCTACCTGGGCGATAAGTTGCATGAACTCTTTGTCCAGCTTTCTCAAACAACAGAGATTAGTCAGATTGAACTTAAGGAGATGACGGCTCCGATAGCCAGCTTGGCCGCCCAGAGCATTGACGCTACTGACCGTAACCGGACAGCCCCGATTAGCTTTTCAGGCAACAAGTTTGAAATCCGGATGCTAGGGGCTTCGATGAATGCCTCACCCCTTAATACCTTTTTATTTGCCGGCATGGCCGAGAGCCTCAAGGGGATAGCTGATCGTTTGGAGTCTGCTCCTAGGTCGACCATGGATGCCCTCTATCGGTCGGTCATGGAAATCACCCACGATGTTCTACGAGACCACCAAAGAATCTTGTTCACCGGAAACGGCTATGCCGATAACTGGCGTGAGGAAGCAGCTCGACGGGGTCTTGTTCAAATCGATAACTACATTGATTCCGTTTCTGTTCTCCGAGACCCGGCAACTATCCAGCTGGTTGAAAAATTTGATGTTTTAGATAGAGATGAGCTAGAGGCCCGCTACCAGGTCTTGGTCAAAGATTTTATTCACTCGGTTAAGACCCAGGCCAGGATTATTACCCGGATGGGCCAGGAAGGTGTTTATCCGGCCTTGGTTCCTTACCAGCTTAAACTTGAAAAACTGGCAGCCATCTCTTACAGTAAGTCGGCTAAAAAACGGGCAGAGCGCAATGTTGACTTGATGGACCGCCTGGATGATCAGACCTCTTTGGTTGACAGCCTAATCGGTGAAATTGTGGCCAAGACGGATTCTCAAGAAGTGATCAGGGCCATGGTCGATCAGCTCCGTCCTGCTATTAAAGATCTGGCTGACCTCCTGAGAGAGATCGAGCTATATGTCCCCTATGATGTTTTCCCTTATCCCAGCCAGGAAGATCTCCTTGTGGTTTAAGAGGCTCGGTGAAAAGAAGAAAAAGCTCCTGGTCACGGTCCGATTGACAAAAGAAAAAGAGAAAAGCCTCGGTTTTATGCTACCGGGGCTTTTTTGGAGCGGGATACGGGATTCGAACCCGCGACTTTCAGCTTGGGAAGCTAACACTCTACCAACTGAGTTAATCCCGCAAAAACTACTCTCATATTAAAACACAATTTTTGTTATTTGCCTAGTCATTATAGATTT
>CAMYEY010000125.1 GCA_947254895.1 uncultured Clostridia bacterium | reverse complement strand
GCTTTATATCCTCTTAAATCATCATGTCTTCAATTTCTTCGGCTGCTTCTTCTTTGAGTGCAGCATCCACTTCTTCCTGTTCCAGTAAGTTTTCCGGAACATCGCCCATCTGCTCACCTTGTTTGCCTTCCAAAACAGCATTAGCCATTGTAGCAACAATCAACTTAATAGCTCTGATGGCGTCGTCATTACCGGGAATAACATAGTCAACATTGTCCGGATCACAATTGGTATCAACAATTGCTACTACCGGAATGCCCAAGCGGTTAGCTTCGTGAACAGCAATATGCTCTTTGTTTGGGTCAACGATAAAGATGGCATCAGGTAAGCTTGGCATATCCTTAATACCACCAAGGTTGGCCTCCAACTTTTCCATTTGCAGGTGAAGCTGGGCAACTTCTTTTTTGGGCAGGACATCAAACATACCGTTAACGGACATTTCTTCCAATTCTTTAAGCCGTCTTATGCTCTTTTTGATTGTGGCATAGTTGGTTAAAGTTCCGCCAAGCCAACGGTTGTTGACGTAATACATATTACAACGCTCGGCCTCTTCCTTAACGGCCTCCTGAGCCTGACTCTTAGTACCAACAAACAAGATGTTCCCATTGTTCATCACAACATCCCTGATGAACATGTAGGCCTCTTCGACCTTGGTGACTGTCTGCTGCAGATCTATGATATAGATCCCATTACGCTCAGTAAAAATATAAGGTGCCATTTTGGGGTTCCAGCGTCTGGTCTGGTGTCCAAAGTGTACGCCGCCTTCAAGCAGCTGTTTCATAGAAATAATAGCCATACAAAAATTCCTCCTGTTTTTTCCTCCGCGGCCCCTGTACTGCTTGTTTATTCAGCAACAGGATACGGGCCACGTGTGTATTGCCTTTGCAAATATAGCATTAACTTAGGTTTTGGGCAAGGGCTTTAAGGCTTTCTCGATAAATATAACATGCAGCCATCAGATCAGACAGTTTGGCATGTTCATCAACCTGGTGCATACAATCTGGGGTACCTGGAAAAACTGCACCAAAGGCGGCTATATTTGGCATAGCTCGCGCATAGGTTCCACCACCGATAGCCATAGCTTCTGCCTCAACACCCATAGACTCATTATAAACATCCATCAGAGTCTTAACGAGATCAGAATTCTTACCCAAATCCAGCGGCTGATTGATTTCAACATCCTCCAACTTAAAGCCTATTTTAGCCATACTTTCGGTAAGTTTATCAGCTATATCTTGACCTGATTTAGTCACGGGATAGCGAATATCAAAAACCAACTGATCAGAATCAAGATCAGCCTTAGCCAGCCCAAGATTGAGGCTGAGTGCTCCCGAACTGTCAGAACAAGCTATGGCAAAATCCGTACCGTCCATATATTGGCCGAGGTAGTCTCTTGTAAAACATGCTAGGGGGTCTTGCCATTCAGGGTAAGACTTGCAAATCTGCTTAAGGGCCTTAACTATAGCATTATCACCAAGTTCAGGCCTCGAAGCATGGCTAGACTTTCCTTGAACTTCAACCATATCCTGAGGTTTCCCATCAAGTGAAAGTTGGTAACGGCAAACCTGGGCAACCATATTGACAGCCTCTCCGCCATCTAACTTAAGCAATTCCAGACCACGACCGGTAATTTTCCGATCAGCCCTAAAGCTTATCCGCATAATCCCCTTTTCAGCAAAGACAACCGGGAAGTAAGCATCAGCTGTAAAGCCTGCGTCCGGTAATTCCTCAATCTGGACATAGTGTTTCATACAACCAAAACCTTGTTCTTCATTCAAACCGACAACCAAGCGAATTCTGCAATCCGGCTCAAAGCCTTGATCAAGTAAGGACTTCATAGCATAAAGGACCGTCATCGCCGGCCCCTTATCATCAGCGACCCCCCTCGCATATATCACTCCGTCTTCAAAGCGAACCTTAAAAGGGTCAGCCTGCCAGCCTTCCCCAGCCGGGACTACATCAAGATGGCAGAGAACAGCCAAAAGTTTCTCACCTTGACCAAACTCAGCATAACCTGCATGGTAGTCAAGATTTTTCGTACGAAAACCCATCCGGTCAGCCATTCCAAGAAACAGGTCCAAAGCATCGGCTGTAGCCTTTCCATAAGGAGCTGTAGGCGTAGCCGGCCCATTGCTGCTAGGGATCTCTAAAAGCTGTGTTAAATCCCTAAAAAATTGATCTTCATAGGCTGTCATCCGACTAGCCAGCTCATCAATGCGATCTTGATTTGGTATTTTGTCTTTTTTCATTTTCCTATATTTCCTTAACTATTTTGTGCTCATCTTTACCCTAAAAAAATCCGGAGCCCTAAGACTCCGGATTTTCTAACAAACTCTATTTCCAGAAAGCCTGGTCAGATAAATTATTCAGTATCTTTACCAGAATCTGCCTGATCTTGCTTTTCTTGATAATCATCTGAATAGGTGATATCTGCTAAAGCCGATAAGGTTGAACCACCGGAAGGCAGGTCAGAATAGGCAGTGGTTGTTTCCTGATCAGAATCATGCTCAGCAAAGGATTGCTGGTCATCATGCTTGTTCTGATTTTCACGACGTGGTCTCCGTCTCCTTCTGGCAGGTGCTGCTTCTTGTAAGTCTTCAACATTTTCAGGATTGATTGGCTCAACTTCTCTAATACTAATTGAAATCTTACGATCAGCATTACTTACATCGATAACCCTAGCGTCAACTTCCATACCTTCCTGGAGAACATCATCCGGTCTATTCAATCGGTAGTCGGAAATCTGTGAAATATGGCAAAGGGCATCAACACCCGGGGCAATCTCAACAAAGGCTCCAAAGGGGAACATTCTAACAACGACACCCCTTAGGATTGATCCGATTGGGAAACGTTCTTCGATATTCCGATATGGGTCATTTTCAGGTCTTCTGAAGCCTAAAGAAATTCTGTTTTTCTCACGGTCAAAGTCGATAATGTAGACCTTGATATGGTCACCTACAGAAACAACATCAGAAGGTTTGCTAATGTGTTTCCATGAAAGTTCACTAACGTGAACTAAACCGTCAACACCACCAATATCTACGAAAGCACCGAATTTAGTTAAATTACGGACAACACCTTCATATTCTTTGCCAACTTCCAAGCTATCCCAAAGAGCTTTGGCTTGTTCACGTCTTTCTTTTTGCAGTAAAACACGACGTGAAGCTGAAACTCTGAGTCTTCTTCTGGAAGCATCGAATTGGGTTACCAGAACTTCCATTTCTTGGCCAATATATTGATTTAAATCCTCAACAATATTCAGTTCAATCTGTGTTCTGTGAATATAGATATCAACATTACCGAAAGCAGCTATGAGACCATCTTTAACAACCTGGGTAATTTTTACCTTGAGTGGTGTTTTTTCTTTGAAAGCCTGCTCCACAACTTCCTTGTGGCGGTTAAAGTCAACCCGTGACTTAGACAATTCAATCTCTGCACCG
>CAMYEY010000124.1 GCA_947254895.1 uncultured Clostridia bacterium | reverse complement strand
AATGAGTAACAAAACTTTAATAAAAGCTTTTTGGAGGTGTTTTCATGGGAAACAGGGGATTTTTATCCGGGCAAAGGGGGTTTAGTAGATGAAAAAGGTAAACACCTTGTGCATATTGCATAATAAACACCCTTAATTTCTGTCTGTTTGCCAAAAGTATGTCAAAAAAACTGCTCAAATCTCAAAATATTGTTTTTCAAAAAAGATTTATGTATAATCTCAGCAGTGGTAAGAATCGTTTTTGAAATGGAGACGTTATTCGGAATCTGTTTCTAAAATGGTACCATGAGAGTACTAATTTATATAATTTAGGAGGAACAAAAATGAAAATTAGTAAATTATTGGCTGTTTTATTAGCAGTCGTGATTTTCGTAGGAGCTGGCGCTGCTTTAGTTAAAGCTCAACAACAAGCACCAGAGACAGCTACAGCTGCAGAAGTCCCAACAGGCGCTAAATTCGTCGCTGATGACTTCATCAAAGCTTACAACCGTTTCGTTGCTGCTTACAACTGCGTAACAAGACCAAAATTCGAGCTGAACTATGTTTTCGCTGAAGACGCTTTAAAAGAAATCAAAGCTGCTATGCCTTTAGGTCTGGAATATGTTGCTTCCATCGTACAGAACTTTAACAAGGGCGCTGGTACAATCCTGTTCGAAGGCAAATTCGACCAACAACAAGTTATCGATTGGACCGCTTTGCTGAACAACAAAGCTGAGATCATCGAACTCTACTTGGCTAAAAACGGCGTTGACTGTGCTGCTGGCACCAAAACTGAAGCTGCTAAGGCTGCACCTGCTGCTAAAGCACTGCCTAACACTGCTGCAGTTCGCTAATCCGAGCTTAAAATAGCAAGTTATAAGAGGCTACCGGTTTACCGGTGGCCTTTTTTATGTTAAAATTTCTTAGCTAAAGAGGGCTCTTTCGGAGTCCTCTTCAATTGTAGACCACATACTTTTGGAGGATACATGACAGATCAGAGCCCCAAAATAGATTTACAGCTTCACTACAGGAGACTTTTGTTTGCCTACTTTGCTCTTGTTCCCTTGGCCATGTTCCCTTATAACTATAGCTTTAACTTTGTTCTTACAAAATTTATTTTTTTAGCCGTCCTTGCAGGCTATTATTGTATCTTTATCCTTAGCAGGACCAGGCTTGGCCTGCCAAGGACAACAGAAGATAAGTGGCTCCTGGCCTATACCCTCAGCCTCCTTGTCACAACAGTCCTTGCCCGAGATATTCTCTTGGCCATAATGGGGGCAGACTACAGGCGGGATGGCCTTATCAGTTTTTTCTTTTGCCTGGTTGCCTACCTGGTCGGGAAAAATACCCGGCTTTCCAAGAAAATCCTCTGGAGCTTTCTAGTAAGCTCTCTTGTTCTGAGTCTTTACGGAATTATCCAGTTTTACAAGCTTGATCCCATCAGCCTGGGCTGGTTCCTTCCGGAAAAATGGATTGGCAGGGCCTTTTCAACCTTGGGCAATCCCAATTTCTTTGGCAGCTATCTGGTTTTGGTCCTACCTATCAGCCTCTATATGACTTTGGAAGAAAAAAATATCCTTGGCCTGGTCATTTTCGCAGTCCAATTATTTGCTCTCTTTTGTTCCCGGACCCGGGGTGCCTGGCTTGGGGCAATGGTCGGTCTGATTGTCTTTATCTTCTTGTTCTTTAAAGGAGCTAGGCGAGAAAAGATCAAGAGTCTCGGCTTACTTTTGTTGGTGGTTGCAATCATTATCACCGGTATTTACCTTTTTGACCTTTGGAACGATGGCCTGATGGCTTCCAGGGTAGGACGGGTAGTAGAAGACATAAAGTTGATTGTTGGCCGCGATCAGGCGGCCCGCTTTGCTGGCAACGACCGTCTTTATATTTGGCAGCGTGTCCTGGAACTTATTAAAGACCGACCCTTGCAGGGTTATGGCCTGGAAAACCTGGGTCCTGTCATGGAGGCAAACTATAGGGCTCAAATTGAAAATGATTTTGGCCATTTCATCAACTTTGATAAGGCCCATAACGAATACCTGCATATAGCTGTGACCTCCGGTATCCCCTCACTTCTTTTATACTTGGGTTTTATCTTCAGTGTAATCCGTAAAGGTTATCAAAAATATAAGTCGGGGTGTAGGCTGATGCTTATGTTTTTGGCCAGCCTGATCGGTTACCTGGCCCAGGCCTTTTTCAACATCCAGACTATCTTAGTTTATTATATTTTTATGGCCATGCTGGGTCTCTTAAGTTCAAACATAGCTTGTCCGGACCAGGCTGAATCCTCCCCTAACAGCTCTTGTGATTAAGCCAATTAACCCTGTGACCGGGATCGGTTTTGTGACCGGGTTAGACCGTGGTCAAAATTCTATTTACTAGGCTTTGCGCTCGCTTTGCCCGGCATCTGCTAGTTGCATTTCTAGCAAGAGGTCGTAGACGGGCGGCAAGCCAAGGAGTTCTGCGGTTAAATAAGATGTAAAGCTGACAATACATAAGGGCAAGAAATAGGTGAACGACCCTGTCATTTCTGCAATTAAAGCAATACCCGTTAAGGGAGACCGGACGATGGCAGAGAAATTAGCTGTCATGGCCAGAACGGTGAAAACAGGGATCAGGGTCGGGTCTAGTATACCGAGGGCGACTGCGGCCTGGGCATAAAGAGAACCTACAAAGGCACCTAGAATAAGCAGGGGAAAAAAGATACCGCCCGGTAGGCCGGAACAAAAGGCAACCAGGAGGAGGGCGAATTTGAGCAATAAGAGCAAAAAGATCGTCTTAGGCCCAAGTTGACCTTCCATCATAGGACTAAGAAAAATCTCACCTGACCCATATAACTTTGGCCAACAATACAAAAAGATTCCGGTCAGGATAAAGGCTAGTGTGACCCGGACATAGAGGGGAAGGGATAAGGCCTTGTAGATCTTTTTCCCCCTGGCAATGGATCGGGTAAAAATAACAGCCAGAAAGCCGATGAGAATAGCCAGGCCAACCAGCAAGGGATAGGCCACAAGAGGGATAGCCTTTAAGATACCAAAATCCATAACGGGCTTATTGCCCAGGACGAGCGAAGACGTTACCCCGGCGCAGATCGACGCCAGCGAAGCGGCCACAAAGGCCCTGGGTTTTATATTTTTGTGCAACTCTTCCAAGGCAAAAATAATACCGGAGAGAGGGGCGTGAAAGGCTGTAGCTAAGCCAGCTGCGGCACCGCTGACGAGTAAGAAAGGCTTATCTTCCTCCTTGCTTTTGACAAGACCGCAAAGACCATCGGCCAGAGAAGCTCCCATCTGGACAGACGGACCTTCGCGTCCAACCGTCAGCCCAGCCGCTAAACTAAGTAGGCCACCGGTAAACTTAGCCGGAAAAACACGCCGCCAATTTAATTTCATCTTTCCCTTAAGTTGGGCTGCTACTTGGGGAATCCCTGAACCGCCAATTTTAGGCTCCCAGGCCGTAATCAGGCCTACCACTAAACCAACCAAGGCCAGACCGCCCATAAACAAGAAAAACCCGACAAAACCTGTCTTGGTCCATGTATAAAATTTCTGAAAATAACTTCCCAGTAAGGGGACAACATAGCG
>CAMYEY010000123.1 GCA_947254895.1 uncultured Clostridia bacterium | reverse complement strand
TTATCTGTATTGATTGAAGTGTGGCGGACCATAACCATATTGTCTCCGGTTGCCCGTATTGTTAGGCCGGTCCTGGTATGGAAAAAAGTAGCGAGGATCAAACAAATGAGGACAACAATAAGGAGGGTAAGCCCTGTCTTGACCAGGTCTTCATTGGCTACATAGCGATTAACCAAGCTGTAGACTGTCTCTTTGCCTATGAGAGAAATATTGGCCTTCCCTCCTGCGACCAGGAGATTAACGGTATAGAGGGCTGTCATCGTCAGAATACCTGACAAAATTGAAGCGATCTTAAATTTGGTGTGCAAGAGGCCAGTGACAAAACCGGAAAGGACACCGGCTAAGGAGGCCACCACCAGTCCCAAGATAGGCCGGTCAGAGTAAGCAAAAACAGCTGCCACAATCATCCCTAGGGTAAAGGACCCCTGAACCGTCATGTCGGGAATATCGAGGACCCGAAAAGGCACATAAAGGCCTATGGCCAAAAGGCCATAGAGCAAGCCGAGCTGGGCCGCTGAAATTATTTGGGGAACTGTCATCTACTACCTCCTCCGGGTGGGCCGGCTTGGCCACCCATGGTCTCACTTATTGTTCTTTCGTCTTAACAAACTCTATATCAGCTTTGATAGCATCCGGTATGGAAAGGCCGAGGGCCTCAACCTGGTCCTGATTCACTATTTTTTTAACCTTTTGAACCAGCTCCGGCGGATTATCAGCAACGGCCTCGCCCTTCAACAAGCGAACTGCCATCTCACCCGCCTGGACCCCCAGGTCGTAGTAGTCAAGGCCTACTGTTGCAGTCCCACCAGCCTCAACCATAGTGGAAGCTCCAGGAAAAATAGCCAGCTTATGTTTATTAGCCACCTGCTGGAAAATAGGTATAGCTGACGCCACATCATTGTCAGTTGGAGCATAAAAAAGGTCAACCGATTCAGCTAAATTTTCTGCCACCTGTTGGAGTTCAGAAGTATTGGTGATCGTACCTTCTTTGTAAGCCAGGCCCTTGTCTGTAAGAATCTTTTTAGCCATCTCGACCTGGACTATCGAATTAACCTCAGCAGAATTATAAACGATGCCAAAAGTTTTTGCGTCCGGGTAAAGCTCCAAGGCAAAATCAAGAATAGCCTCTATATCCGCCATATCAGAAACTCCCGTAACATTGCCGCCGGCCTTATCCCAAGATTCAGTCAAACCGGCCTCAACCGGGTCAGTCACGCAAGAAAAAACAATCGGTATGTCGGAGGTTGAGGTTGCAGCAACCTGTGCCGTACCAGTTGCGATGGGCATAATCAAGTCAGGCTTTCCGCCGATAACTTCTGAAAAAATTCCATTCAAGAGTGAGTCGTCACCATTTGCATTTTTGACTGTGATTTCTACGCCATCTTGGCCAAAAGCATCGGTCAAACTCTTGATGATCCCATCTTTGCTGGCATTAAGAGCTAAGTGATCCATGGGCAGGACAATGGCAACTTTCTTTTTTCCCTGGGCAGAAGATCCTTCCCCGGCAGCCGCCCCGGTCTGACGTGTATTCCTTTCTCCCGAACTACAAGCAGCCAGAAGGCTCACCACGCACAATATAAGGACCAGTATCTTATAACTTTTTTTCATTTTTCCCTCCTCGTCTCTTCGTTCATATCCAAAATCCAAAGTTATCCGGAATTTATCTATTCAGCTAAACCCTTCCATGGCCTTAAAATAGCTAAAGCCAAGTGTTGTCCGGTGTTATTTTGCCTTAACCGGCCACCAAACATAAAGTTAGCCAAACCCGGCAAAACAAGCTCAATTATTAGTTGGTAAATCGCTCAAACAAGTTCGGATCGCTCTTTAAAATCTTAATAATCCTACTAGTTCCAAGTCTAGACGCACCGAGATTCATAAATTGTTCAGCATCCTCAAGGCTAGAAATTCCACCTGCAGCCTTAATTTTAACAGTCGGACCGACATTTTCAGCCATCAATTTAACATCTTTAAACGTTGCCCCACCAGTTGAAAACCCAGTTGACGTTTTGATGTAATCTGCCTTAGCTTCAGTAACCAGCTGGCACATTTTAATTTTTTCAGGATCGGAGAGAAGACAGGTCTCAATGATCACCTTAAGGATGTGGTCACCACATAGTCCTTTGATAGACTCAATCTCAGTTAGAATTTTCCTGTAATTTTTCTCTTTGAGATCAGCCACATTGATTACCATATCTATCTCAGAAGCCCCATCCTTGAGTGCCTCCTCAGTCTCGGTAAGTTTAGCCGCCAGAACAGAATAGCCATTAGGGAAACCCACCACTGTGCAAACAGGCAGCCTGCCTCCTAGATAGTCAGCTGCTCTTTTAACGAAAGACGGTGGTATGCAGACACTAGCCGTGTTAAAGGTAAGGGCATCGTTACAGAGCAATTCAATATCCTGCCAAACAGCATTAACTTTCAACTCTGTATGATCAACTGCCTTGATAATTCTTTGAATATCCATCCTTGACCTCGTTTTCCGGTCGGTTACCGGCTTGAGCCACCCCTGGCCCTCTGCTTTAATCCTGTAATTTAAACAGTATATTATCATTTTCAGCATTTTTCAGCTAATTGAAAATAAATTGCTCAAAAAAAGAGATTTTTTCACTTTTTACAAGTACTTTCTTCCGATTTTATTTTTCTGCTATGGTAATATGCATAGAGGATGAAAGATAAACAGAAGTCATAGATAAAAAGTGTAAAAGAGGTATATAGCGATGATCTTAATCGGTTACAAAAAATGTTCAACCTGCCAAAATGCAGAAAAACTGCTCAAAGAAAAGGGCATTGATTACAACTATCGAGAAATAGATAAAGAGCCCCCAACAGCTAAAGAACTAGCCGGTTGGATTAAGTCCAACGGTCAGCCGATAAGCAAATGGCTAAACACTTCCGGCATTAAATATCGCGAGCTGAGTCTAGCTCAAAAACGTAAAACCATGTCGGATAGCGACCTTCTGAGCCTAATTGCAACAGACGGAATGCTTGTCAAAAGACCCATCTTGTTGGGCAAAGACCTAATCCTGGTAGGACCGCAGGTCAAGGCCTGGCTAGAAGAGCAATAAGTCTATAGCAGGCTCGGTCTTTCCCAATATAATTTAAAGTTCTAACCGAAAAGACCGAGCAGGCCTTTCTTCTTCTCTTCTACTGTGATAGGACCAACTGTATAACCGGTCTCACTGATCACGGCCTTGAGTTTATCCTGATCTAGGTCTTCTTCTGAAAGAATCACAGTCTCTCCCTTGGCATGGGAAGACTTAACTTTCTTGAGCCCTGGAAAAGCCTGGCGGATAGCGTCGTTAACATGGCTTTCGCACATACTACACATCATTCCCTCAACCTTAACCGTTGTCTGTTTCATTTTAAAACCTCTCCTTATAAAGCTTCTCTATAATTCTCTGGCCCGGCAGACAAATGGGCAACTATTGTCCAAACCCATCTACGAGCGAGCCACAAAGGATAAATTAATCTAAATACTGAACCTCAATATGGTGTCTGTCCGAGTCTTCGCTAAACTGTTCCCGGGTCTGGCCCAAGATAACCCCTCCCACAGGGAGATAGCC
>CAMYEY010000122.1 GCA_947254895.1 uncultured Clostridia bacterium | reverse complement strand
ACAAACTTTATGCATAACTTTATAAGTTTGCTGATTTTAGGCGAAACGTTAAATGTTTTTGACCTGATCGTTATTGACCTGCTGTGGTGGAGAAATACAAAGAGGATCAGGTTATCAAAAATACCGCAAAAGGAACTCTACCAAAATCCCCGAAAGCACATGGAAGCTTTTTTAAGGGCGCTGGTTCTGTATTTTTTTGTCGCCATGCTGGACGGATATCTTTTGACTCTATTTTGATCAATAGCCATCCCGGCACAGAAAAGACGCCCTAGTTATGAGATGGGCAATTGGATGAAGCATCTAGCCATCGTGGAATATTTTTTAATCACACCGTGGGCTGCTTAAACTTGGAATCATAGATGCCATCCCTATATACGGTGCCTTTGCCTTTATTCTATTTGTAATGACATTGGCTCTATCCATAGTAGAGGTAAAGGACACTGACCGATAGCGGGCATAACGGTCACGACCATTATGCTATAGTGATGGAGACTTCAATTAAACTGAAAAGTCGGAGCGGGCACAACTGTTATGTTCATCTGGGTCGGGTATTCTTAGCAGTCAAACAAGATGCATATGGTCGATATAAGAAAGAAAGAACTTTGGAGTTACGTTATCGTTATGATTCTGTTCCTACTTTCAGGAGCAGTTCATATCTTAGCCAAGATATACCCTCTTAGACTGAAGAGCAACATTCTTATTTTGGTATTTTACAGTTTGGCGATTGAAATCTGGTTTCAGAAGATCAATAAAAAGATGATCTACCGCTCTGTTCACCGTATCCTGTATAAGATTACGGCCTGTCTTTTTGCCCTGATGCTTGTGCGGACCATTCGCTATGAATTGATCCCACAAAATCTCCCGCTCAGTCGCTATACCTGGTATTCTTATTATCTTTTTCTAACTGTGCTGGCTCTTTTAATCCATCGCCTGATCCTTTATGTTGGCAAGTCTGAACAGGACAAGATCAATCCCTACTGGCGTCTGCTCTATATACCCGCTCTGATTTTTAGCGGGCTTTTTTTAACGAATGATTATCACCAACTGATTTTTATATTTACAAGGGAGGGGACCCAAACACTGGTTAAGTATGGTCTCTTCTTTTACCTCTATGTCGCCTTTTTAGCAGTCGTTATGGCGCTTAATGTCTTCTTAACCTATAAAAAATGTTCGTTTAAGCGAAACATAGGGGCCTTGTGGCACACCTTTTTACCACTTTTGACCTGGGGCATCTACACTTTTCTCTATATTATCGACTGGCCGCCATTTTTCTGGATTAAGACTGCCTTCAAGAGTCCGGAGCTTAATAGCATCATTATTCTCTGGTTTATTGACAGTTTGATTTACAGTGGCCTCCTACCTTCCAATAATTTTTATGACCAATTTTGGCAGTTGTCTTCTCTAAAGATGGGCATCATCGATTGGTCAGGTGCTTTTTTTGAGTCCCAGCATCTAGAGGAAACTGAAGGCATCACCAAGGATCAAATCCTATTAGCCCAGTCGGAACCCATCAAGCTGAACGATCACACGATGTTGACGAGTCGTCAGATTCGAGGAGGACTCTGTTTTTGGCTGGAAGATATCAGTGAACTCGAGGACTTGAGGGTTAAGCTAAAGGCGGTTGGAGATGTTAAGAGTGAAGAAAATGACTTGATCAGGGCAGAGAATCAGATGCACAAAGAGAGGCATTTGCTGGCAGAGCAAAAGAAGATCTATCAGTCGATTCAAGAACGCCTTCAAGATAAATCCAGGCAGGTCAAGGCTATTATAGATCAACTGCCTGCCGATGAGCCTCTTTTTTCGACTGCAATGAAACAGGCCAGTTTGATTAATGTTTACATCAAACGCTATGCCAATTTAATTTTGCTTTCTCAACAAAGCAATCAGTTGGATTTGGATGAGCTGAAATTAGCCTTCCAAGAATCTTTAGAGTATTTGCAGCTAAATGCGGTGACGACCGACTTGGTCTGGAAATCAGGGGCCACTGTAGCCAACGAAGATGGGCTGCTTTTATATGAACTTTTTCAATTGGCCATAGAAAATATCCTGCCGGCTATGCAAAGCCTTCTTGTGGTCTTCCAAGTAGTGGGCCACACTTTAAAGTTAGTTTTGCAGTTTGACTTAACAGAGCCTTTTTCTCTAAAAGAAATTTTGCAGGGCCGGCTTTCTCAGCGGTCCGATTTGGTCTTTTATGAGCAGAGAGAGGATAACAGCTTAACGATGAGTTTTCACTTAAAGACCGGCTTCTTTTCGTCGAACAAGGAGGGCCCGGATGCATTTGGTTGATGTAACACTCAAAATCCGGCTGGCATTTTTCTGCATCTGTTATCTTGCCTTGCTGCTTGATCTTGCTTTGTATTTTAAAATGGGCAAGCTGCGCCTGAAGCTTTGTTACCGTTGTGTGCCCGTTGTTTTTTTCCTGCTTCTATCAGCTATGCTGCAAATCATGAGCGAATTATCAAGTCGCTATTTTGAGGTCAAAGACGTATTTTTCAATTGTCGGACGCTGCCCTTTTTTAGCTTACTAGGCGTGATTATTTTGTTGGAAATCCTTATGTATAGTAAGATCAGAAAATTGATTAAGATTGAGCTCTCGGCCGGCTCCATCAAAGAAAGCCTAGATAACTTGCCTGTGGGGGTTTGCTTTTCGACTAAGGATGGGCGTCCCGTCTTAGTGAATCGGGCCATGCAGGAATTAAGCCATGCTATTTTTGGCCAAGTGGTATCTAACACACAAGAAAATAACCGCCGCCTGGCCCATCATGAAATTTTAGAAAATGTAAAAATTATCCGCAGGGAACCACTTTTAATCCTGCAAGCGGGAGGGGAGACTTGGCAGCTTAAACAGTTAGACCATGCCGGTTTTTCTGAAATAATCGCATTCAATATTAGCGAGAAATGGGCCTTGCTCCAAGAATTGTCGGATAAAAACAAGCAACTTGATCTCATTCAGCAAAGACTTAAGGTTTATAATCAAAATATACCGGGCTTTATTAAAGAAAAAGAAATTTTGGCAGCTAAGGTCAAAATCCATGACAATATCGGCAGGTCACTTTTGGCCTTGCGTGCATATTTAGCAGACTCCAACCCCACTCAGCAAAAAAGGTTAGACCTACTATCACTATGGCAACAGAGCTTGTTAACCTTGGCTGAGAGCAGTGGAGTTGACCCAGAACAATCGGCCTGGGAAAAACTGACGAGAGCTGCCGAATCTGTGGGTGTGACCATTCACAGGAGGGGTGACTTGCCCGCTGAGGAGGCTGTTCAAGCTAAGTTTTTAACAATTGTTCATGAATGTCTTAACAATGCTGTCAGACATGCTCAAGCTAAGAATATTATGATCGAGATAGGTGAGGTTGAACTCAAAACCGGTCCGGGCTACCTTTTTACCATCAGCAATGATGGAAAGTTACCCGAGAACCGTTTGGCAGAAAAAGGTGGCTTGAAAAATATCCGGAGATCTGTTGAGTTAGACGGGGGCGAGATGCAGATGGAAATAGACCGGGTATTCAAAATCAGGATCAGCTTACCGAAAGGAAGAGAAAATGACCTATAAAGTTATGATCTGTCTCTTATACACATCTCCGAGCCCACGAGACGTCCTGGATAA
>CAMYEY010000121.1 GCA_947254895.1 uncultured Clostridia bacterium | reverse complement strand
AAATTTCTTGCGAAAAGCTAGAGTTAGCAGCATAAAGAACCTGTCAAGTAAAAATGCTGTCAATAACCAGTGAAAATTTCACCCTGTTCTGCCTAAGCCGCTTTTGCATTTTTCAGCAAGTAACTGAAAATAAGTTGTTGTACCACAAGAGGAAAGTCTCCTGTTCTGGCAGGGCCTTCCTCTTTTTTTTGTAATGTTATTTAATGAAGAGATGGGATAGAAATTTCCATTTATTAACGCTCTTAATCCATGTTTTTCAGAAAGTAGAACGGTCACAGCAGTCTTAGCAGGGAACTTATCCTGCTCTATCCTATTTTCTTGATCTAGTCTTTTAGGGGATGGCCTTCTAGCATTGCCATGAATAACAGCAACAGCTCCTTTTTCCTTAAACTCCTTCTTGAGCTGCTTAATGCGTCTTGTACTTAAACAAAGACATTGTGCTGCTTGGCTGGATGTTAGAGTACCTTCCACACATTGTTTAATGATGTAGTGTCTTTTCAATTCCTTATTGCTCATTTTTAATTTCATATCTCCTATTATCTTAAGTGTGAATAAAAGGGTAAGAGTACCCTTAGGTTCATTAGACCGGGGGGTGAAATATTCACTGATTACTTACTAGGGTGAAATTATCACTGATTAACAACAATTAGCGTAAAGGAAACTTGACAAAGAGGACAGCAGTGGATATGATGGCAATGTAAAGGAAACTTGACGAAAGGAGAGCGGTGCGTTTGAAAAACAAATTAGATGAATTGAGAAAGCTTAACGATTTAACTCAAGAAGAATTTGCAAAAAAATTAAGAGTTTCACGGCAGACTATTAGTGCGATAGAAAATGGCAAATATAATCCATCTTTAGACTTAGCATTTGAGATAGCACTATATTTCAATATGACAATAGAAGAAGTCTTCACTTATGAAAAGGAGAAAGTTTATGAAAAAAAATAATTTAATTTATGGTTTGATTTATATTATCTTCGCTGGAATATCCTTGTATGTAGCTATTGCCTTTGATAATAAAATGTCGGGTATATTTTATGGAATGACAGGTGCTTTAGGAGGCAACGGTATCTTTATAATAATTCGATATTTTTATTGGCAAAAGAATAAGGAAAAGTATCAAGAAAAATTAGAAATTGAAGAAATCGAACAGAATGATGAATTAAAACAAAAACTGAGAGATAAAGCAGGAAAATATACTTATTGGATTGGAATGCTGATTATAGCTCTATCAATTATGGTTTATTCTGTGCTTGGTGTTTTGAATATCATGGATACAGAACATATTGTAATTTATTTAGGAGCATATCTGATTAGCCAAGTGTTTATTGGAGTTATAGTTTTTAATCATCTATTAAAAAAATATGACTGATAAATTCCTAAATTCAAATTATCTTGTACAAACAGTAAATCAAAAAAGGTTTACTGTTTTTTCTTTGACTAAAAAACGGAAAGGAGGATTTATGGAAGAAGAAAAAAGAGTAATAAAAGAACCACCACATAAACAGTTAATAATGAATATCGGAAAGACAAAATATACTGTAAACCTAAATATAAGGCAAGGTACAGGGGAAACTGGAGCTGGTATAAAAAAGATACAGGCTAAATAAATGGATTCTCCGTCTAATTACGAGAAGAAGACGATTACGAGAACTTTAGGATTTCACTTCTTAGGGCTTTTGTAGCCCTCTTGGGTGAGTAGGCGATGGACCGTAGAATAACTGATCTTGAGATTATAACGTTCGTTTATAATCTTAGTGAAATGGGTGAAGTTACTTTGGCCAAGGCATTCATCTTTGCGCAGCTCTAAGGTTATCTCTCTCTTTTCTTGATCTAGCCTTTTAGGGGATGACCTTTTATCTCAAGTGTGAATAAAAGGGTAAAAGTTCCCCTGGGTTCATTAGCTTGGGAGTGAAATATTCACTGATTACTTACTAGGGTGAAATTATCACTGATTAACAACACTGTCAAGTAAAAATGCTTGACAGGTTCTTTAGATCTGTTATCCTTGATAAATGCTAGACCAAAAAATTGTCGGAAAACATACAGCGATCTGCCTCTATTTGGACTATTATGGAAGTCTTTTGACTCCTAGACGCCAGGAGATCCTCCATATGTCGTATGAAGATGATATGTCACTTTCAGAAATAGCTGAGAGCCTTAACATATCGAGGCAGGCTGTCCATGATAATATTCGGCAAGCTGTGGACCAGCTTGAGGACTATGAGCGTAAGCTTGGTATGGTCAAGAAAGACCGCAAGATTTTGGACCGGCTGACAGGTATTTTAGAAGCTAATCCTGACCTAGCCATGAGTGAGGTCGGTTGTGAATTAAGGAACTTACAAAAACAGATACTCTAAAGGGGGAAAGATGGCTCTATTTGGCAGTTTGAGTGACAAGTTAAAAGCAATCACGGACAGGATGCAAGGGAAGACCCGGGTTACTGACAAAGACATCAAAGATATGATGCGGGAAATCAGACTGGCTCTCCTTGAGGCCGATGTCCATTTTAAGGTTGTCAAAGACTTAGTTGACGAAATTTCGGTCAAGGTCAAGGGCGAACACGTCCTCGACAGTTTAACCCCCGGTCAACAAGTGGTTAAAGTTGTTCATGAGTCCTTAATTGATATCTTAGGATCTGATAACAGCAAGCTCCAGGTATCTCCTGATGGCTTTACTGTGATTATGCTATACGGTCTACAGGGATCCGGTAAAACCACGAGTGCTGCAAAGCTGGCAAAATATCTCAAAAAATCGGGAAAGAAACCACTCCTTGCCTCTGTTGACGTTCATAGACCGGCTGCCCAGGACCAACTCCAGGTTTTAGCTGAACAGATAGATGTACCTTGCTATATCAAGCCGGAAGAAAAATCAGCTGCACAAATTGCCAGGGAGGCAGTGGACCGGGCCAAGTACTTACTCTGCGATACCTTGATCGTCGATACAGCCGGCCGGATGACTGTGGATCCGGAGCTGATGCAGGAGCTACATGAGATCAATGATGTGGTTAAACCGACTGAGCGCCTGCTAATCGTTGATGCCATGATCGGTCAAGAGGCTGTCAATATTGCCTTAGAATTTGAAAAGGAAATCGGTATTGACGGTTTTATCATGACCAAGATGGATGGCGATGCCAGGGGCGGTTCAGCCCTCTCTATCAGGAGGATAACCGGTAAGCCGATTAAGATGATAGCCACCGGAGAAAAACTTGATGCCCTAGAAGAATTTTATCCTGACCGGATGGCTTCAAGAATCTTGGGGATGGGCGACGTCTTGACCCTAATCGAAAAGGCCTCTGCTGCTGTAGATGAGAAAGAAGCCCTTGCAGCCTACGAACGGATGCGAAAGAATCAGTTTACCCTCGATGATATGCTGCAGCAGTTTGAACAGATGAATAAGGTTGGCTCTCTGCAAGATATCTTGGGCATGATTCCCGGTTTGGGAGGGAAAATTGACCCGAATGCGATAGATAATAAAAAGATGAACCGGACCGCAGCCATCATTAAGTCGATGACCAAGGCAGAAAGAAATAACCATAAGCTCTTGGACGCCAGCCGGCGCAAAAGGATTGCAGAAGGTAGTGGCACCAGCGTCCAGGAAGTTAACCAGTTGATGCGGCAATTCAATGAAATGCAGAAAATGTTAAAAAAGTTTACTCGGATGGGTAGCTGTCTCTTATACACATCTGACGCTGCCGACGATTCGCCACCGGTGTAG
>CAMYEY010000120.1 GCA_947254895.1 uncultured Clostridia bacterium | reverse complement strand
AAAAAAATCGCCTTCCATTATCGAGATCTCGGCGTCACCACCGACGACCACATCGTCCTCATGAACTCCTGCCGGGACGCCAGCTATAAAGCAAGGCAAGTCCTGGTCGGGCTAATCACAGACGACCTCCACCCCAACCCCTTCCCCGAACCGGAAGAAGGGCCGGGTTTATTTACCAGCGCCGGCAGAAATGCCCTCTTTGATCAAATTAATCCGGGCCTGCGACCCTACCTGGCGATAATCCTTTCAAGCTTGTTTTTGCTTATCTTGGTCCTCATCTGGTTTATATTCAAAATGGCCGATAAGAAAAAGGACAGGTCACGGCAGAAAAGTTAAGCGGATAAGGATTGAGAGGGTTGCTCTCTTGTTAAAATGGACCCTTTGGGCTTTGTCGTGATCGGTTGGCTAGAAAGTAAAGATGGTAACAAATTTAAAATTACCATCTTGCTAAAACCGCCACGCCGAAGGCCTAAAAGACCCAGAAAAGCCCGTGCTCAAAAAAAGCCCCCGAAATCCCCCGAAAAATCCCCCGAAACCAATCCAAAGCTCCCTTGCCCAAAAGGCTAAATCTATTTATGATAAAAGTCACATAAGTAGCCCCTGAGATCTCAAAAATCGGGAAAGGCACTTATCGGGAAATGCACCTTGCGACAAAACAGAAAAAAGATCTTAAATCGGCTGGGATGGACGGTAGGACGGACATGAAAAAGAAGAAAATCATAAAAAAGATGCCCAGGGGGAGCGGGGTTTTACTCCATATATCCTCCCTCCCATCAAACTACGGTATTGGCACCTTTGGCCAGGCTGCAATTGACTTTGTTGACTTTCTCAAGGAAGCCGGACAAACCTATTGGCAAATCTTGCCCTTAGGGACAACCGGCTTTGGCAACTCGCCTTATCAAAACTTTTCTATACATGCAGGAAACCCCTATTTTATCGACCTTGACCTCCTGGCAGACCAAGACCTGGTAGAAAGAGAAAGGGTGCAAGGCTTTTCCTGGGGCGACCAGGGAGATAAGGTCGACTATGGCCTGATTTATCAGAATAAAAAACAAGTTCTGGAAGAAGCCTATCAAAACTTTAACAGGGGTGACTTCCATGCCCTGAAAATGGAATACTTGAACTTTGTTGAAGAAAACGACTGGCTCTTTAATTATGCTATGTTTATGTTCCTAAAAGATCGCTTTCAAGGGGTGAGCTGGCAGGATTGGCCCGATGAGTTTCGCTACTATAACCGGGACAAGCTGAGTCAACTTTACCAGGATAATAAGGAAGCTGCAGACTACTACTACTTTGAGCAATTTCTCTTCTTTAGCCAATGGTTTAAACTTAAAGAATATGCCTGCGAAAACGGCATCAAGATTATCGGAGACCTCCCCATTTATGTAGCCCTGGATAGTGTGGATGTCTGGTCTAGGCCGGAGATTTTTTACTTGGATGAAAAACTACTTCCGATTGCTGTTGCCGGTTGCCCACCCGACTACTTTACGCCGGAAGGCCAGCTTTGGGGTAACCCGCTCTATAATTGGGAGGTCATGAAAAGTGATGGTTACGCTTGGTGGGTTGACCGAGTTAGGCACGCCCTAAAGCTCTTTGACTATGTTCGGATCGATCACTTTAGGGGGATTGAGGCCTACTGGTCTGTACCTTATGGCGAGGTCAACGCTATCGGTGGAGAGTGGGTCAAGGGGCCACGCAAAAAGCTCTTTGCCGCCTTACAGAGAGAATTAGGGGAAATCAGGATCATTGCAGAGGACTTGGGATTTTTGACCGACAAGGTCTATGCCCTTAGAAATAGCCTCGGCTTGCCCGGCATGGCAGTCTTGCAGTTTGCCTTTGATCCCTCAATGACCAGTAACTATCTTCCCCATAATATTCGCCGCAATGCACTTGCCTATACCGGCACCCACGACAACTCAACCCTCATGGGCTGGGTTCTTAGTCTGGATGAAGAAACCAAGAACCTCTGTCGGGAGTACCTCGGCTTGACGGAAAATGACCCCCATGCCATTTGCCGGTCACTTATGCGGACGGTGATGACGACTGTGGCTAACGTCAGTATTCTACCGATGCAAGACCTACTTTATCTGGATGATGGGGCCAGGATTAATACGCCGGGCAAGGCTGATAATAACTGGGAGTGGCGACTCTGGCCGGGGCAATATGAGCCAGATTTGGCAACAAGACTCCGACATCTCACTTTCTTGTCGGGTCGCTTACCGGAAAAATTAGCAGAGTGTAACTAAAATCACATTAAAAGCTGTTAAAAGCAAATAGAATAGTAGAGTCCAAACAGAATAATAGAGTCTATGCGAGCAAGGACCGAGGAGTTACTCCCATAAAAAGACTTGCTAGGGACTTTAACATATAAGGAGGATGGCATGTCCAATCTAATTGAAGTAAAAGATCTAAAAGTCAGAGTAGAAGATAATGAAATTTTAAAGGGGATTAACCTCACGATTAATCCCGGTGAGGTTCACGTTTTGATGGGCCCTAATGGGGCCGGTAAGTCTACCTTGGCCAGGACAATCATGGCAGATCCTTCGTTTGAAGCCCACGAGGGAAAAATCCTGTTTAAAGGGCAGGATATTACAGAAGCTTCACCTGATGAGAGAGCCAAGCTAGGCATCTTCCTCAGCTTCCAAAACCCCCTTGAGGTTGCCGGAATCTCGGTTGAGGACTTTTTGCGAACAACCAAGATGGAGCTCAAGGACGAAGATATTTCTGTTCTCGACTTTAAACAAGAATTGGCTAAAAAGATGGCGGCCCTCTCCCTCGATGAAATTTATGCTGAACGTTACCTGAACGTTGGCTTTTCAGGCGGTGAAAAGAAAAAGGGAGAAATCCTCCAGATGATGGTACTGGATCCCTGCTTTATCATGCTGGATGAGCCGGACTCCGGTTTGGACGTTGATGCTGTCCGGATTGTTTCTGAACAGGTAGCGGACTTTCTCAAAGATAAGAGCAAAAGCTGTTTGATCATCACCCACCACAGCGTGATCCTGGAAAAAGTTTCACCTGACTTTGTCCATATTCTGATCAATGGCAAGATTGTCAAAGAGGGAGGCCCGGAGCTTATTCACAAGGTTAACAGCGAAGGCTATAACTGGATCAGGGAAGAACTCGGCCTGGAAAAAGTCCAGGATGAGGCGATGGATTAAAAGGAGCTAGCATGCCAAAAGAAGATAAAGTAAAAACGACGGAGGAAATCCTCCAGGCTAAGGCGGCGCAAAGAGAGCAGCTTAAGGCAGAACGCCGACAAGAGAGGGCCGAAAGGCTGAAAGAGCGGACAGATGTGGCGGAGTTTGACCGGGGTGTTTACGATGTAAAGAACCCCAATCGCTATTCTGTCATGCTGGACAAGGGCCTGAGTGAAAAGATTGTTAGGGAAATTTCACAGGTCAAGGGAGAGCCGGACTGGATGTTAGAAAAAAGGTTGGCCGCCCTGGAAGTCTACAACAATTCTCATAATCCTAATTGGGGGCCGGATCTGTCGGAACTCAACATGGACGAAATCGCTACCTATATCAGGCCAAAGGCCCAGATGGCCAGCGATTGGAAAAATGTGCCTGACGATATCCGTAAGACCTTTGACCTCTTGGGAATACCTGAGGCCGAGCTTGACTACCTGTCCGGGGTTGGCGCCCAGTATGACTCCGAAGTTGTCTACCATAACATGAAAGACTACTTTGCCCTCCAAGGCGTTATCTATACAGACTTTGAATCGGGTGTTGAAGAATATCCGGAGATCGTCCAGGAATACTTTGGAACCTTGATTAAACC
>CAMYEY010000119.1 GCA_947254895.1 uncultured Clostridia bacterium | reverse complement strand
TGAAAATTCTAAATTACGGTTCTTTAAATATTGATTATGTCTACAATGTCGACCATATTTTGATTGGTGGTGAGACCCAGTCTGCTACCGGTCGCAATATTTATCCTGGCGGTAAGGGGCTTAACCAGTCAGTGGCTTTTGCCCGGGCAGGAGCAGATATTTGGCATGCCGGGGCGATTGGTCGGACGGATGGCATAATCCTATTGAGGGCTTTAACCGAAAATAATATTCACCTAGACTATCTCAGGGAACTTACAGATTGTCCCTCTGGCCATACCTTTATCCAAGTTGATAAGCAGGGGCAGAACTGTATTTTGGTTTATGGCGGGGCCAACCGCCAGCAGACCAGGCAAGATATAGATCTGACCTTTGACAGCTTTTCGGCCGGTGACATTTTGGTCTTGCAAAATGAAGTCAATGAAATTTCTTATATGATGGATCGGGCCCACGCCAAGGGAATGAAGATTGTCCTCAATCCTTCTCCTATGGATGACGCGATCTTTCGTCTCCCTCTCGACTATGTTGACTTTTTTATGGTCAACGAGTTGGAAGCCGCCCAGCTTGTCTTGAGACGAGCTGATATTGATAAAAAACTAGATATCGAAGATACAAAGCTTTTGTCAGACCTGATGAAGGCCTACCCCAAGGCTCACATTGTTCTCACTGTAGGCTCCAGAGGGGCCTACTATGGTCATGCTGGACAGGTTGAGCACCACGAGATCTTTGATGTTGAAGTGGTCGATACGACTGCTGCCGGAGATACCTTTACCGGCTACTTTATCCATGAATTTGCTGAGACCGGCGATGCCTACCATAGTCTTCGCTTAGCTTCGGCTGCATCAACGATAGCGGTTTCTCGTCCCGGGGCTACTAGTTCCATACCAACCCGGGCTGAGGTCGATCGTTTTTTGGCTAAACGTTCCTAGAAGGGAACGGTCTTGAAGGACCCTTCAGCTGCCAAGGCAAAGGGTCTTGTTTTCTTCCATTTGTCTTTTAGACGCATAAAAATAGCCCCTGCAGGTGATCAACTTGCAAGGGCTGTTTTTGTTAGGTGATTAACCTTTATTTGACCTATCTTCGATTTTCTTGAAGAGAACCTTGAAGAGATGCAACATGGCATCGTCGGTGTCGGTTGCTAGATAGTCAATATTTTTGTGGCTCTTGTTGTTGATTGAAATCGCATAACCACTGGCGTCAAACATCCCCTGGTCATTCGGCCCGTCGCCCATGGCAAAGGTCCAATCCTGGGGAACGCCACAAGTTTCTTGCATATATTGGACACCCAGAGACTTATCAACCCCCTTTGGGAGGATGTCAAAACAGTCGACAAATTCTATGATATCAAACTTGTTATCTGGGATAATATCTTTGTTGTTGGCCAAAAACTGCTTGATGGACAGCCTGACATCTTCATTATCAAAAAAGAGGGAGGCTATAGTTTTCTTGGGCTCTATCCAGACCCTATCGCCCAGTTCCTGCTTGGCCTTTTTCTCCAGTAGACGTGACCGTTCCAGGATATCCTGGTCGTTGAAGAGGATTTTGTCGAAAGGCGGGAGATCGATGCCAATCTGGACCATGAGGCCATTTTCTCCGATGATCAGGGGCATCTTGAGCCCTATCTGCCGCTGGATGGCTGACAGGTAATAGGTCGGTTTACCGGAACAAAAGACCACGCCGCAACCCAGTTCCTCCAACATTCTGAGCTGGAGGACCGTTTTTTCCGGGATAGCCCCGGCTAGGGGACAAAGGGTCCCATCCAGGTCAAAAAATGCCAGAAAATCATATTGATACTTAAGCATGCTCATTCCTCTATGCCTGTGCCGCCCTTGTCGGGGCCAGGCCTTTTAATTTAACATCTCCTGGCCGCCGGAAACCGGTAAGGCTTGGCCTGTCTCATTTTCCTGCTCAACCAGGTAGCAAACGGCCTTGCCCAGGTCGCTGGGGATAACCCCTTTCCGCATGGGGACCTTGCCCAGATAGTATTCGCGGACATCCTCTACCGTTTTAGCCCCCTTAACCTTGCCGGAGTGTAGATATTGGACATAAAGGCCGTTGACCGGGTCGGACCAGAGCGGGCCATCCAGGTTGTTTCCGGGGCAGATCGCATTGACCTTGATGTGGTGGTCGGCCAGTTCTAGGGCGAAGCTCTGGGTTAGACCGATTCCACCAAACTTACTGCCGGCGTAGGCAAAGTTATTCTTGCTGCCGACCAGGCCGGACTTGGAGTTGATTTGGATAATATCCATCCAATAATCGGGGTCGACCTGGTGTTGGATTTTCATAATCTTTTGGGCATATTTAACCGTGATAAAGTAGGCCGTGTAATTGATGGATGTGACAAAATTAAAGTCCTTGAGCGACAGTTCATCGAGCGAACCTGCTCGGACGACACCGGCATTGGAGACGAGGAGGTCGAGCCCCCCGTAGTAGGCAACGGTCAGTCTAAAGGCTGCCTGGACATCTTCTTCATCGGCCACGTTGATTTTGACTGGGATGGCTGTGCCAGGGCCAAAGTTTTGGCACAAGTTATCTGCGGTTTCACCGGCACCCTTGTCATTTAAGTCAGCAATGACAGTATAGGCTCCTTGGTCAACCAGGTAGCTGGCAATTCCCTGGCCTAGTCCCTGGGCAGCGCCGGTTACAAAGCAAACTTTTTGGTAGACCGAGGGAGCAAAGGCCGGTTGGTCAGAATTCTCATAAGAGGCCTTTTGTCCGGAATCCTCAAAGAGGGCCGCATAATTATTTAAGGCTTGCTTAGTAGAGGCTCCTATGCAGAAAAGGATCTTTTGGTCCAAAATCAAATAGGCTGGATCATGGCCTTTTTCCTTGTAGAAGTCCTGGTAGCAGGCGATGGCCTGGGCCGGATCAGCACAGCTGGCGGTTAATTTAGGGTCGACCTTAAGATCTGCCCGGAAAGGGTAAGCTTGGACGATTGACCGGGCTGTTTTACCCTGGCGGAGCATCCTGATTTGAGGGGCGGTTTTTAAGATTAAATCCTGGTCTTCAAGAGAGAATTTTTGGTATTCCTGGTAAAAGTTTTTGAAAGAGAGGTCTGGCATAAGCAACTCCTTTTTGGCTTGACTAAAAGCCCTGATTTCATAATACTTAAAAGAGGTTAAGAGCTCTTTTTATCTGCCATCAAGTCTAACATAGTTTGCTTTCTATGTTAATTTTATAGCCGTCAGGCTTGCCCTTTATGCCAGCTCGGTTAGGTGAGTTGAAAAGGCCTTTATCCAACTTTTTATATGCAACTGTTCTGCTAGAAAGGTGCTCCCATGTCAACCAAGCTCGAGCTTCTCAATCAAACTTCCCCTGAAAAAAGATTAGCGGCCCTTAGGGAAATTGCGGCAGACTGCCAAGTCGATTTTCCAGAGAGAGATCCCCGTTACATCAACAACCATATTCATACGATTTATTCTTTTTCTCCTTATTCTCCGACCGCCGCTGCCTACATGGCAGCCCAGGCAGGCCTTTGTACAGCCGGGATTATCGACCACGATAGTATTGCCGGGGCCAAGGAGTTTTTAGCCGCCGGCCAGATCCTTGATCTCCCTGTAACCTGTGGTTTTGAAATGCGGGTTTCCTGGCTGGACTCTCCCTTTGCTGGTCGCCGGATCAATAACCCCGACCAGGACGGCGTTGCTTATATGACCATGCAGGGGGTTGCCGCCCGCTATTTTGACCAGGTTGAAGACTTTTTACAGCCCTACCGAGAAAAACGTAATCTCCGTAACCGGGCCATGGTCGCAAAACTCAATGACCAGCTTTCGCCTGATATGCAAATTGACTTTGACCGAGA
>CAMYEY010000118.1 GCA_947254895.1 uncultured Clostridia bacterium | reverse complement strand
CCAAAACCTTTCCTAAGCTACCCAAGGACATTAATATGGCCTTCGTCTCCTGGAACACAAAGGCAGACGGAACCGGCCAAGAGTTTACTCTGGATACCGTGGTAACGGAGGATATTACCGTCTATGCCCAATGGGCAGACAGCGTCAAGATTACCTTTGATGCCAACGGTGGGTCAGGCAAGATGGATGAGGTCACCCACAAGGTTGCCGATAACCCCTACGTCCTCCCCAAATGCGGTTTTAAGGCCCCTAAAGGTAAGGTCTTTGCCGGCTGGGAGATCGATGGAAAAACTTACAAAGTGGGTGACAAGGTGAAGTTGGTCAAAGATACGGTGATTAAGGCTCTGTGGAAGGAAGAAAAAACCCTACCCAAGACGTCTACTGCCCGTTAAGTTAGACCTTATCAGTTTAACCCAATAGAAAAAGCAACCATGCCAAGGCTGGATTTTAGGATTCGACCTTGGCATATTTTTTAGAAGTAATTCACGTGTATGCAGATAAATAATTATTTACATACGACCTACAAGAAGTTTACAAAAAGCTTACAAAGGCCTAAAAGCAAGACCTGTAGGCCTTTTTCGGAAGTTTTTGTCTTTACGATCACCTCCTAAAATGTCATAATGAACGACAAGTAACATGGCTAAAATCTGTGCAGTCAGCTAAAAGCAATCGGGAGCATAAGCTATTAATCCTTTTAGCTAAAACAGAGCTTTAGCAGTATTTCCAAGGAAGGGGATTCACATGAGATCACAAATCAAACAGGGCCTCAACATATTGTTAATTTTGGCATTAGTTGCTAGCGTTTTCGTTTTCAATATGGACCTAGTTCAGGCTGAAGAGACGGAAAATCCGGGGAGGGAGAACCTGGTAGCGGGAGCCGCTGCAGACCTGAAAGAACTTAAGAACGAGGCAGGTGCTGAAGTTAAAGCGGATGGCGATAAAAACGAAAACAATACACCGGTAGCAAAGCTAAAAGAAAAGGCTACCCTAGAGCCTATTCAAAATAACGACAAGAGCTCAGCTGAAGATCAACTGGAAATTTCAGACCCGGTAAAGCCGGAAAGCCAGACAGGTACCTTTACGGTCCCGGCAGGTCAATTTTATTTTGAAATCATGCCGGATTTCTTCCTTAACGCAGGAGAGGTTCAGGCAGAGCACAAGCTCTTTGCTTCTAGCCGCGAAGTGATAGGGAAACGGCGGAGTGGACAAACTTTTGGTGGAGCTATCATGTCACCAGAGGTTCGGGCTGCCTGGAAAGCAGTTGCCTTCCATGTTTACGATGAAAATGGCAATTTGCTGGAAACAAGCACCGGAACCCTAGGCGATGAAGATAACCATGGACGTTGGGGAGGTGTAAAGCATATAGGTCCTTTCCCCAAGGGTAAGAAATATACCATCAAGATCGATCAAACCAGCACGCCGGCCGGTTACCATTCTTGGTTTAGTGAAGAATCGGGAGGCAATAAATTTGCTAACAATGCAAATACACTTAAGATAGAATACTACACGGACGTTGAGGCCGTCTACGATCCCAGTTTCACCGGGGACTATGCCGAAACTAGATTCCACATGGATATTGTCAACATAGCCTTTGTTGGAAACAAGGAGGTAGCTAAAGACCTCTTTACCTTAGATGATAGTGGTAACGTAATGGGCCTGAACCCCAAGTACGTTGAGGGTAAGGACTATATCCTGGAGGCTGTCGACCAAAATAGCAACTTGCCTAAAGCTCCTACGGGTGAAAAAGCAGAAACCTTGGCTCCCGAAGGACACAAGCCGGTTGAGTTTGAATTTATGGGTCAGATTAGAGATCGGACCACGCGTCAATGGCAGCAAAAGCTTATAAAATATAATGACCTAGGGTGGGCACCTGAATATAATTATTTTCGTAGGATAGGTGGAGATGAGATTAACACCTTCAAAAAATACAAGACCTCCAGCACCTTGGTTGTAACGCTCAAAACGGTGATTCCCCAAGTAATTTTTGACTGGAACTATGATGGAGCCGCCGATCCGGTAACCCAGGAAGTTTATTACAAAAAATCTCTGGCCAATAATTTTGTCGCAGCAAATGACGATAATTTACCGAAATCTTTCCCAAAAGCCCCAGTCAGACCAGGTTGGGTTTTAGCCTCTTGGAACACTGCTCCGGACGGAAGCGGACAAGTATTTGATCTTAACACGATTGTTTCCGGCGATATGGTTCTCTACGCCCAGTGGAAAGATTCTTGCACGGTTAAGTTTGATGCTAACGGTGGGACAGGAACGATGGCCGATAAGGTACACAAGTTTGCAGACAACCCCTATATACTCCCCAAGTGTGGATTTACAGCACCGCAAGGAAAAGTCTTTGCGGGTTGGGAGATCGATGGAAAAACCTACAAAGAGGGCGATAAGCTCGACTTAGACAAAGACGTTTTGGTCAAGGCTTTGTGGAAAGACAAGGCTACTGGTCAGGTAGCAGGACCTAAGCCTAGCTTAAAGAAGGGTCAGGGTTCAGCTAAAAAGACCTTACCTAATACGTCAACCGTCCGTTAAGTTAGACCTCATTAGTTTAACCTTATAGGAAAAGACAAATGTGCCAAGGATGAATTTCAGGATTCGACCTTGGCATATTTTTTATGAAAAACCAGTTCACCGGAGAAAAGGATGTTTACATCAAAATTAGACAAGCTCAAACCATTTAAGCACGGGCAAGCCCTCATCCTGGCGGTTGACCAAGCCCTGAGGGATGCCATGCCCCAGCCGGCAGTAGCCAAAGCCCTGGGACAGCTACCGGATTACCAGGGTAGGCTGTATCTTTTGGCGGTCGGCAAGGCAGCTTGGTCGATGGCTGAGGCAGGGGTAGAAATCCTGGGTGAAAAACTAACAAGAGGCCTGGTGATCACAAAATATGGCCATAGCCGAGGACCAATCCAACACTGTGATATCTATGAGGCCGGTCACCCTCTCCCTGATCAAAATTCTATCAAGGCTACCCAAAAGGCAATCGAGCTGGCGGACCGGCTTGAAGAAGGAGATCTCCTGGTCTTTCTCCTTTCGGGTGGAGGTTCTGCCCTTTTTGAAGCCCCTTACATTCCTTTAGAAGACCTGCAAGAGGTCAACCGGCAACTTCTGGCATCGGGAGCGGATATCGTCTCGGTCAACACGATTAGAAAACGCCTTTCCCGGGTTAAAGCAGGACGCTTTGCTGAACGATGCCAGCCTGCCCAAATTTACAGCGTTATCCTTTCGGATGTTTTAGGAGACCCTTTAGATAGCATTGCTTCCGGACCAACTGCCCCGGATTCCTGGACCGCAGGAGACGCTTTAAGACTGGTTGAAGACTGGAACTTAAAGTTTTCAGACGAGATACTTGCCCTCCTCAAAAAAGAAACACCTAAAAAGCTCGACAACGTCAAGACAGTGGTTTCCGGCAGTGTCTCCCAGCTTTGTAGGTCTGCTGCCAAAGTCCTAAGTCAGTACGGCTACGAGACAAGTATCCTGACAGACCGACTTGATTGTGAAGCGGCTGAAGCTGGTCGATTCTTGGGGGCTATAGCCCGTTCTTGGTCTACCCAGAAGAGAGATCAGTATGGGACGGCTAAGGACCGTAATGGAGACCAGAGCTTAGGTCGAGGAAAGAGGGCCTTTATCCTAGGTGGCGAAACTTCGGTTACCCTCAAGGGAAAAGGCCTGGGCGGCAGAAACCAAGAGCTTGTCCTGGCAGCCGCCCCCTACCTTAAAGAAAGTCCGGACACCCTCCTGATCTCACTAGGGTCAGATGGAACAGACGGCCCAACCGATGCAGCCGGCGCCTTTGCAACCCCCGAGACCATCAAAAAACTAGAAGAGGCAGG
>CAMYEY010000117.1 GCA_947254895.1 uncultured Clostridia bacterium | reverse complement strand
TCAGATTTGAACCAACTCGCCCTGAGTCAGCAGACCTACCTTTCGGCCTCCAGCCTGGAGACTTACCAAGCATGCCCCTATCAGTATTTTGCCGACTATCTCTTAAGGCTGAAGGAGAGACCGGTTTGGGAGGTTGATCCCCGGGACAGGGGGAGCCTAGTCCATAGCATGATGGAGCAGGCCATGAGGGAATTGGGGCAGGATTTGGCAGAGGCTGAAAAGCCGGCTGATCGGCAGACCGTGCTGGAGACCTGGTTACAGGACTTGGATAAAGAGGATTTTTACCAAGGACTTTATTGGCAAAGTCTGGCAGCTTCCGGCCTGGAGAAGTATTCTGAAGGGGCGACCTTTGGTAACCAAGGGCGGAGGATCCTTCGTTTAGTTCGGTCGGCCCTTTACTATAGCTTTGCTAAACTGGCGGAAGCGGATTTTTCGCCGGCTTATTTTGAGTGGAGTTTCCCGGAAAAAAGAGGAGGGAGACTAGATGGGGCAGGTCAGATTCTGCTTTCGGAATCTGGCATTAGGCTGGGTCTCCAGGGAAAGATAGACCGGATCGACCAAAATCCCCAAGGCTTTTATAAGCTCTATGACTATAAAACGGGCGAACCGGAGATTGATCTACAAAAAATATATCATGGCTTGGACCTCCAACTTGGCCTCTACCAACAGGCTTGGCAGGCTGGACACCCGGGACAAAAACCGCTTGGTATAGGCTATTTACTTTTTGCTGCAGGACAGTCCAAGACAAAAAATGATTTGCTTGGACCTGACGAGGATTTGGCTAGCCGCCTCCTGAAACAAAATCTTTTAAAGGAGGTCAAGGCAGGGCCTGACATGCTTGAAGCCCTAGGCCGACATAGTCTGGCTGCGGCCAGATCAGCTGTTAGAGAGCTCCAGTCAGGGCGAATTTCAGCTAGACCGAGGACCTTAAATCCGGAGAAAGTGGCCTGTTCCTATTGTCCTTATCAGGATATTTGCCGCTTTGACCAGAGGACCAGTCAGATAAGGGCCGAGGTTCTGAAACCCGTTCTGGCAGATATTAAGAATTATGAGGAAAGAAAACAAGCTATTATTCAGCTTATGGCCGACCAGCAAGAGCTAGAGGGAGAAGGAGACCAAGCGGATTCCGGCCCGCTCGATCACTTAGATGAAACTAGGGAGGAAGAATAGATGAAGTGGACCAAGGCTCAACTAGATGCGATCCAATATGACCTAGAAGCCCCCCTCTTGGTTTCAGCTGCGGCCGGTTCCGGCAAGACGGCAGTCTTGATTGAACGGATTTTCCGCCGGGCTATGGCCGGACAACTTGATCCTGAGCGTATTTTGCTCATGACCTTTACCGAAAAGGCAGCCTTGCAAATGAGGCAAAAACTCGATCAAAAGCTGGCAGAAGCAATTCAAAACAGTCAAGACCCGGCAGAGCTAGCCCGCTTGCGTGACCTTAAACGCCGCTTTCCTTTGGCTAAGATTTCTACCATCCATGCCTTTTGCCTCAGTTTGATCAGGGAATATGGGGCCTTTTTGACCGATGACCGAGGAGACCTCATCCTTAATCCGGGTTTTACCATTATGTCCCAAGCACATGCCTCTATCTATTTGGACCAGGCAGTCGATGAGGTGTTGGATTTTGTCTATGGCCGGTTAGCCCATCGTGATGAGTTTGACCCTGACCTGCTGGTGAGCCAAGCCACTAGCCAAGAGGCTGCTCAAATCAATGATGCCGGCGAGACGGGCCAAAACATGGACTTGATTAATCTCCTGGATGAACCGGTTAGCTACCGGCTTTGGCTGGATGATTTTGCCAACCTAACCTTTATCATGGACCAGGGCTTTACCGACGATAAACTTAGGGAGAGCTTAAAAAACGCCTGGCAGAAGCTGAGGAGTTTAGCCTATTATTTTGATGTGATCCGGGAGGCCTTGGCTGATTATCAGGCTAAGGCAGAAGATTTTAATCTGCTGCCCATAGGAGACCAAGCCTTAAATGAGCTTAGAGTTTATTTGAAACCGGCCCAAGAGGCCCTGAGGGAAGCCCAGGAGACCAATTACTTTAGAGCCTGCAGGTCGGGAAAACTTACCACTAAAGAGGCAATCCGGGCGGCCAACCAGGTCCCGGCTGAAGCCCTTGTTGTAGAGAAAGTGGGAGAAATCTTAGCTTCCACGGCCGGCCCCGGGGACAAGTGGGATCAGGTCCATACTTTGGGACAAAAGCTTGGTCCTCCATTGACCCTTAAGGCACCGGCTAAAAACTCAAGTAGTCAAAACAGCCTGGACAAAAGAGAGTTTATGGAAAGCTATGAGCCGGGCGTTCTCCCTCTTTTAGCAAGGATCAATCCGCAATTTAACAGGAAGTCTGCTGCAGCTGCTCGTAACCAATTGGAAGATGTTAACTCTCTCTTTAGTAAGTCTAGTCGGGGGATTGCAGAAGATATGCAAAAGATGGTTGGTCCCCTGGCCCGTTTTTATGAACTTGTCCTCCTGGTCGACCGGCGGATGCAGGCCATTAAGTTATCCCATAATAAGATCGATTTTAACGATTTTGAACATTATGCCCTCAGGCTTCTTGACCAGGAGGAGGTTGCTAGACAAGTCAGGTCTTATTACCAGGAAGTCTACCTGGATGAGTACCAGGATACCAACCCTATACAGGAAACCCTGGTCCAACGTTTAGCCTGTCCCAGGACCTTCATGGTGGGTGACCTCAAGCAGTCCATCTACCGTTTTCGCCATGCTGACCCTGATATTTTTCGGGAAAAGCTGGACAGCTACCAGTCCTATCCTGCCCCGGGACTAGACGGGTCTACTGGAGGCAACCTCATCCTCCTTAATCAAAACTTCCGCAGCCTCTCTCCTATCCTGGATGGAATCAACCAGCTATTTTCTTGGTTTATGCATAGGGAATATGCAGAAATAGAATATGACGACCGCCAGGCCTTAGTAGCTGGCCGGTTGTTAAAGCAAAACGGAGGTGAAGAAGGAGAAGGGGGCCGGAAAAAAATTGAGTTTAACCACCTCCTCATGGCCAAGGACTTTGATTCAAAAGAGATCAAAAACTTAGGCCGACTCAAGGGGATTGACCTGACAAGCAATAGTGATTTAGAAATAGCTGCCGAAGCCCTCCAGGCCGTGATTGAGATCCAGGACGGTCTAAAAGCCGGTCGGACCTATGGTGATTTTGCTATCCTGGCCAGGACTAACCGGGTCTGTCAGGTTTATGCTAAGGTTCTAGAGGCTTTCAACCTGCCTACCAGGGGAGGAGAGGGTAAAAACTATTTAGATACCAGGGAGCTCAGTTTCCTCTGTCAGGTTATGACATTGCTCGACAATGCCAAACAGGATATCCCCCTGGTTGCCCTGATGCGGTCTAACTTGCTTGGCCCGGCCTTTACAGAGGATGACCTTCTCCTGCTCCGCTTGGCGCAAGCTGACAGTCCCTTCTTTTACCAAATTGTCTACCAGCTTGCGGGTCTCGATAACGAAAAATTTATCGAGCAAGTCAGTAAGGCCCTGGCTAGCGATCCGGACCGACTGAGCCCGGCGATTCTGGCCCAGTTGGCTGACCTCAGGGAACGACTGAAGAACTTTTGTGATCTCTTGGCTGAACTTCGGGACAAGGCCAAGTGGTTACCTCTCCCTGAACTGCTCGACTATATTTTTCAAATCAACCACTATCCTGATTATCTCGCAAGCTTAGCTTTTGCCGAAGAAAGGCTCAAGGATCTTGCCCAGTTTAGGCAGTGGGCTAGGCAATTTTCCCAGGAACAGGGGGGGACGCTTAATAACTTTGTGGCCTTCATCCAGAAGATCCTCGATAAAAAATTGGAGTTGGAGAACTTTGCCAACCCGCCTGC
>CAMYEY010000116.1 GCA_947254895.1 uncultured Clostridia bacterium | reverse complement strand
TAACTACCCAGATCATCGCCCAGGTTGCTTCCAGCCAGTACGGTGGCCAGTCTATCAATGGAATCGACCGGATTTTGGCTCCTTATGTCAGAAAGTCTTACAAAAAATACCTAGCCCAGGTCCTGGAAGAGCAAGAAGAGGTTTACCATCTGGCAAAACCTGACCTGATCTCGGCTAATAAGATTGCCTTAAAGAGAACTAAAAAAGAGATTAAGGACGGGGTTCAAACTATCCAGTATCAGATCAATACCCTGATGACCACCAACGGCCAGTCCCCCTTTGTGACCTTATTCATGTATTTTGATCCAAATGATGAATATGCTGAAGAAGCCGCTATGATCACCGAAGAAATCCTCAAGCAGAGGATGGAAGGGGTTAAGGATTCTTCTGGCCAATATGTTACACCGGCCTTCCCCAAGTTGATTTACGTCTTGGATGAGCACAATATTCACCCGGATAGCCCCTACTATTATCTGACGGAGCTAGCTGCCCAGTGCACGGCTAAGCGGATGTATCCGGACTATATCAGTGCTCAAAAGATGCGGGCCATGTACGAGGGTAATGTTGCTAGCCCAATGGGTTGCCGGGCCTTCTTGCCACCCTGGAAGAATGCTAAGGGTGAGTACCAATTTGATGGCCGCTTTAACCAAGGTGTTGTCAGCATCAACTTGCCCCAGATTGCTATCCTGGCTGAAAATGATGAAGAGAAATTCTTTAAGCTTTTAGAGAAACGTCTGGCTATCCTGAAAAAAGCCTTGATGATACGTTATAACCGCCTCAAGAAAGTAACCTCTGATGTTTCACCAATCCACTGGCAGCACGGTGCTATTGCCAGGCTCAAACCGGGCGAATCCATTAGACCTTACCTGGAGGGTGGCTATTCAACCTTGACCATCGGCTATATCGGTCTCTACGAGAGTTCCATGCTGATTAAAGGTTGTTCCCATACTGATCCTGTAGGGAGAGAGTTTGCCCTGAAGGTCATGGATAAGTTGGAAGAAAAGAAGTCACTTTGGACAGAGGAAGAGGGCGTCCGCTTCGCTGTTTACGGTACCCCGGCTGAGTCCTTGACCCATCGTTTCTGCTCAATCGACCGCAAGCGTTTCGGTGATATTCCTAATGTTACCGATAAGGGATACTACACCAACAGCTACCATGTTGACGTTAGGGAACATATTGACGTCTTTAGTAAATTTAACTTTGAGGCCCAGTTCCAGGCTAAGTCAACCGGTGGAATGATCAGTTATGTTGAGATTCCTAACATGCAGCACAATATTGAAGCAATCTTAACTATCATCCGCTTCATCTATGACCACATCATGTATGCTGAGTTTAACACCCGGTCGGATGTCTGCCATTGCTGCGGTTTCCAAGGTGAAATTACAGTCAACGAAGAGGGTGAGTGGGAGTGCCCCCAATGCCATAACCACGATCGTAACCAGTTAACCGTTATCAGAAGAACCTGTGGCTACCTGGGTGAAAACTTCTGGAATGAAGGTCGTACTAAAGAAATTTCTTCTCGGGTTCTGCACATTTAGCCATTGCTGACCTGGAAGTTTAGCTCTTAATTTTAGATCCAAGTGAAACCGGCGGCCACCACCGCCGGTTGCTCTATAAGGCGAAGTGAATTTATGTATTATGCTCAATTTAGACCCTATGATGTAGCTAATGGTCCCGGCATCCGCTGCAGCCTTTTTGTTTCCGGCTGTACCCATAACTGCCCAGGTTGTTTTAATGGTGACTACCAGCGTTTCAACTACGGCCAAAAATGGAATGATGAGATCGAAAAACAAGTCCTAGACCAGATGTCTTTGGAACAAATAGATGGCCTTACACTCTTGGGTGGGGAGCCCATGCAAAATACAGCTGGCCTGATCCCCTTGCTTGAGCATCTAAGACAATTTTTAGCTGACCATAATTTAGAGGGTAAAAAAGATATCTGGGTTTATTCCGGCTATACCTATGAACAAATCCTGGCCGACCCGAACCGCCTGGCCCTCCTAAAGCTTTGCGATGTCTTAGTGGATGGCCTCTTTGTGGAAGAGTTAAAGGATTTAAATTTGCGCTTTCGGGGGTCTAGCAACCAAAGGATTATTGATATTCACAAGAGTCTAGAGGAGGATCGCATTGTCTATTACGACCTCACCCACCTGTTGTAGGTAAAGACCAGAGAAAAAACGAAGAAATCTCCGATTTGCCTTTGGTCTTTGGTAAAAATAGAAAGATGGTAGCTTTATCATTGTTACGAGCTTTATTTTTGAGACTTTTTTACCCCTAGCTTGGGCAAGAACAGTAAGATGGTAATTTCCAAAACATTACCATCTTTATTTTTGATTGGTCGGATCCATCTTGCTTTTTGCTAGATGGACCTTTCTTGACAGGGCATAGGCTATTTGTTATAACACAGGTGAACAATGTTCATTATGAGGCTATCTGAGTGAATACAGTTATAACATCAAAAGAAAAAATATTATCTACCAGCCGGGAACTTATCCAGAAGAAAGGTTGGTCTGCGGTCAGTATCCGCTCGGTTGCAGCCGCCAGCGGGCTTTCGGTAGGCTCTATCTACAATTACTTTGATTCCAAAGTTGATTTGATGGGGGCCACTGTGGAAAGTATCTGGTCAGATATTTTTCACACTCCTGAAGAACTAGCCAGTTTTAAAGATATCGAAGCTTGCATAGCTTGGGTGTATGATAGGATGCGTTGCGGGAGTGAGAAATATCCTGGTTTCTTTAGCCTACATTCATTGGCTTTTATAAGGGAGGAAAAGAGTTATGGCAAGCAACGGATGCAGCAGGCCTGGCAGGATATATTAGACAGTTTTTCTGCTGTCTTACAACATGATCCTAAAATACGACTAGGGGCATTTAATCCGCAATTTACAGTGGAAAAGTTTGCTAGTCTCTTATTTTCTCTCATGATCTCAGCCTTGTTGAGGGAGGATTACGATCCTAGTCCGATTTTAGAAGTTACTCGGCGGACTCTTTATTAAGTGTTTGGTTTGTTAATTTTTTTTGCCAATGAGTGAACATTGTTCACTAAGGAGGTTTTTATGAAGGTGAAAAAGAATACCCTGCTGCTTATTGCTTGTATTGTGTGGTGTATAGCAGGTTTTAATGTCTTACGTATAGGTCTTCTTGCCTACCCGGCATATCTAGAGCCCCTCAATTATCTCTTATCCCTGGTGGTTTTTGCTATCTTTCAAATTTTTATTTTTGGTCGATTAGTTAAAAAGCATACGGCAAGGATCAGGGCCTATGAGGAGAAACAGTTATTTTATAAGTTTTTTGATGCCAAGTCCTTTGCCATCATGGCCTTTATGATGGGTGGGGGGATTTGACTAAGGGCGAGTGGATTTGCCCCTGAACGCTTTATCGCTGTCTTTTATACCGGTCTTGGAGCTTCTTTATTTTTGGCGGGCATCCTGTTTGGAGTTAATTTTTTCAGAGCCCTGTCTGCTGATAATAGGAGCAAGAATAAGTAAGAATAGGAGGGTGGCCTATGCAGGCAATCGTAGAAACACTTTTTGATATCGCCTATTTGTTGACGGTGATCAGCCTTGGCCTTTTGATGTTGGCCAAGAGTAAGGGAAACCAGCAGTTCCGCCTATTCGGATGGATGGCTGTCTTGCTAGGAGCCGGTGATGCCTTCCATCTGTTTCCCCGGGCACTAGCTCTCTGTACGACGGGTCTTGAAAACTATACTGTCCCTTTGGGACTTGGCAAATGGATCACTTCGGTAACTATGACCTTTTTTTACGTTCTCCTCTATTATGTTTGGCGGAAGCGCTACCAGGTTCAGGGCAAACACTGGTTGACTCTGTCCATCTATGTTTTAGCGGGTCTGCGGATTATCCTTTGCATGTTACCTCAAAACC
>CAMYEY010000115.1 GCA_947254895.1 uncultured Clostridia bacterium | reverse complement strand
CCGGCTGGCAGGAAAGATAAGACGGTAACAAATTTCAAGTTACGATCTTACCATTATCGCCAGAAGTTGAGCTGAGGTGGTTAAAAAGCTAAGATGGTAATAAATACCAAGTTACCATCTTTCTATTAGTGTCAGAGAACAAATCAACCTTCGGTCAGCTTAATGAAAGCAACATACCTAAAAGAAATTCACACGCAAATTTAGATCCGACCGAAGCAAAGATCGATTGACAGATAGCCTAAACGAGCCTGTAAACTAGTATGAAATACGGCTAATTCTTAAGAAGTTTTGAAAACTAATCAACATGTCTGTAATTTTTGTAGCTTTTTTGATAATCTTAGCAAATGACAAAGGTCTGTTGCGTATCTACAGGCCGGTAGGAGGACCAAATGAAGTATTTTTTTAGAGGAGTGACTGACCAGATGCCTCTCACAGCTTTTAGCTTTATTCACATTATGACCCTAAGCCTCTTTGTAGCTGTCCTCTGCTTGCTGGCTAAAGGTTCTCGTCAGCTGAAAAACCCCTTGAAAGCAGCTAAATTATCCAAAGTTATGGCAGTTATTATGCTCGTTGACCAGGTCGTTTTATATTCCTGGCAATTTGGCTCCGGCTATTTTAACCTGGAACAATCTCTGCCGCTTTTCCACTGCAGGATAGCGGTCTGGCTTTTAATTGTCGGCGTATTATTCAAACGAGATCATTTGCTCAAGGTTGGTATGTATTGGGGCTTGATAGGCGCCTTGATTGCTAACCTGGTGCCGGACCTCTATCCCTTTAAATTTCCCCATTACACGAACTTCCAGTTCTTTATTTGCCACATGTCCATGGGCTGGCTGATTGTTAATCTCCTTTTCAATCAAAAGATTAGGGTAAGCCGGGATGATACCAGGAGGGTTTTGCTGGTTACTAACCTTTATAATACCCTGCTTTTTGCCTTTAATTTGATCATGCAAGGCCGCTATCCGGAAGCTAACTATGGTTATGTGACCGACTTCCCTAGTATAGTGCCTTTCCATTTTCCGCTCCTCCTCCACTTCCTCCTGGTCAGCCTCCTCTTTAACCTGACCATCTTTACAGTGGGCTTAATCTTTGAGCAGATTTCGCTCAAGGTAAGTGAACATGAGCCGTTAACAATTTCATGGTAGTAAATCCCTATGCGATTTTTGACTAAACTCAAAAAACACTTTCAGGCTAATAAGGCAGACTTTTTTCTGATTATTGTCTATGTTGTTTTTATTCTAGGCACATATGAGTTTTTTAACCGGCCTTTTGGTCAAGTGAGAAATCTTGAAATTCCCTTGGATGACAAGATTCCTTTTGTTAAAGAACTCATTTTGGTCTACCACACCTATTTCCCTCTGGTGATTGCTTGCCTGGCCTTGGCTAGCATGCATAGCAAACGCCTCTTTCACCAATTGCTTGCCAGCTTGCTTTTTGCCCAAGTTGCGGCCTATGTTATCTACGTCAATTTTCAAACCTATGTGCCCCGCTATGATGTAAGCAAACTAGGAAACGATTTTTTTTCCTGGGCTGTTAAATATACCTATAGCATTGATAACAGCTATTCCGGGGCCCCCTCTCTCCATGTTTGTGATATGTTTATTTCAGCTTGGTTTTTCAGTAAGATGAACTTTTCAAAAGGGGTAAAGGTTTGGGGCATTCTCTATATGACCCTGGTGGCTGCAACGACCGTCTTAGTTAAGCAACATGTGATTTTAGATGTGCCGGCTGGACTGGCCCACGGTATTTTATCTTGCCTGATTGTAGCTTTTGCCTTTAAAAAATTAAGCAAGAGTTCATCACAGTAAATAATTCTCGAAAAGCTTTCATACCTGCTTCTAGCAATAACCTTAGGGCGGTAATTGCTTTTGGTTACTGTCTTTGCTCTTATGCTGGATGAGACTTACTTCTGACAGGTTGCACAAGAAAAAGTCCTTTTTATTGTGCAAAAAGTCGCTTAGTGGGGGCTGCTGACCTATGTTATAATTTCAACATATGTAGTATCTCATTCAAGAAGAGCTACAAAATCAAATCGCAACGTATTGACTCCACTTAATCAGACGTTGTTGCCGAAAGAAATGGAGGAAGTCCGCTGTGACTGGCGGTGCGGTAGTGTGGAGACCTATCGTAATGAGGCGCATCATAGATGGCCACGAGATTACCCCTTGCGGAGGCAGGGTAATTACAGTCAAGAATTATGGCAAGAGTAACATTGAAGGGTTTGAAGAAGGTCTACCCCAACACTGAAAGCAAGAAAAAGGCTAAAAAGGGTGAGGAGAAAAAGAAAAATAATCTTCAAATCACGGCAGAGGGTGTTGTTGCAGTTCAAGAATTTGATATCGACATCGCTGACAAAGAATTTATCGTTCTAGTTGGCCCTTCCGGCTGCGGTAAGTCAACGACCCTAAGGATGGTTGCCGGTCTCGAAGATATCACTTCCGGTGAATTGTATATCGATGACAAGCTGATGAATGATGTGGAGCCAAAAGACAGGAACATCGCTATGGTTTTCCAAAACTATGCCTTGTATCCTCACATGTCCGTTTACGAAAATATGGCTTTCTCCTTAAAGCTCAAAAAAGTGCCCAAGGACGTAATCGATAAAAAAGTTCGTGAAGCTGCTGAAATCCTTGATATCACATCCTATTTAGACCGTAAGCCCAAAGCTTTGTCAGGCGGTCAAAGGCAGAGAGTTGCTATCGGTCGAGCAATCGTCCGTGATCCGGCTGTCTTCTTGATGGACGAACCTTTAAGTAACTTGGACGCTAAATTAAGGAACCAGATGAGGGCTGAGATCATCAAGCTGAGAAAGCGGATTGATACAACCTTTATCTACGTTACCCATGACCAGACAGAGGCTATGACTTTGGGTGACCGGATTGTCATCATGAAAGATGGCTTTATTCAGCAGATCGGTACCCCGCAAGAAGTATTTGACCACCCGGCCAACCTCTTTGTTGCCGGCTTTATCGGCACACCTCAGATGAACTATTTTGACGCCAAATTGGTTAAAAAAGATGGTGTTTACTTTGTCGAACTTGAGGGCCTAAGCATTGAGCTCAGCAAAGATAAACAAAACCGTTTGAATGCCAAGAATGTTGAGCCTCAAGATATCATCTTAGGTGTCAGACCTGACCACTTAAGGATCGCTTCTCATGGTATCCAAGGGACGATCGATGTCAGCGAATTGATGGGTGCCCAAGTCCACCTCCACGTCACTGCCCAAGGCAAGGATGTTATTGTGATCGTTCCAACCAACGGCCTAGAAGCTAACTTTGGTATGGATAGCAAGATTACATTGAGCTTTAACGGTAATGTGGCCCACCTGTTCTGTAAAGAAACAGAGAAAAACCTGGAATGGTAGTCTAACTACTGTTTGTTTTGATATCTGTGTGGCCCCGGCCGACTTCTTGCTCGAAGTTGGTCGGGGTTTTTATTTTGTGTGAAGGGTTTGTTACCATTTTGCCTTTTACCTGTAGTAGCCTGCCTCTGATCCAGGATTTGACCCTGACTCTGGTCTTGGCTCTGGTAAGAACAACAAGATGGTAACTTTTAAATCCTTACGATCTTGATTTTAGTGCCAGGCAAGGACCACCAACCCCCAAGAGCTGGCAATAATAGCAAGATGGTAACCCAGTAACTGTTACCATCTTCATTTTCAGAAACGCAGATCAGCAAGTGCAGAGGGTAGACCACTTCATCCGTCCATATTAGACTTGTTCCCGTAACCAATACATGTGGAGACGGTCGTATTGATGTCACGGGTTGACCGGTGAGGTGCATAAAAGTGCCGTATTTCCGGGATTTTCGGGCAATGGGCCGTCAGCGTCAGCGGGCGAAATTGACCACAAAAACCGCTCCGACAGAACATATCAACTGCTTCTGCCAGAGGGTTGAGTTAGTGATATGGATGTTTTTGTGATAGGGTTGAAACAGTGATA
>CAMYEY010000114.1 GCA_947254895.1 uncultured Clostridia bacterium | reverse complement strand
AAGATCATCTGAGGAGCCCCGAAAAGAGGGTGAACCTCCTCTCCCATAAGCTTACTGACATGATCTTCAACGGCATTTAAAACCGCTTGTTTAGATATAACCGTAAGGTGAATACTATCATAACGACCTCGCCCGACTGCTGCAGCTTGCCCGGCTTTCAAAACCTGTTGAAGCTGGTCTGGACTGGCTTTTTCTCCCGTATAAGACCTTATTGATCGCCTAGAAAAAATCGTTTTCCACATAACTGACTCCCTTCGTCCGTTTGTTTGATCAGGCTAACTGTCTATAAAAGTTAGTATAGCACACATCTAAATTTCCTAATCTGTCGAAGTCCTTCCCACAGCCTTAAAAAATTGCTCCTAGTTTGCCTAAATGGCCTATAATTGTTGCTTGAAAGAAGCAGCTGTAAGCCTGCCGGCTGCCTTGAGTCTTTTAGACAAAACCAGTCCGGTAATCAATGAAGGTGACGGCTCGTGAGAGCCTGAGATTAATAAGCAATGAAAAACATCATGGTTGTCATCAATCCTAAATCCGGTAACGAGAGCGGACCCGGCATGAGCGAAGTCATTAGTCAATACCTATCCGACTATTTTGACCAGATAGATCTACGGATTACAGATAGTCCCGATGATCCCGCCCGCTATGGTAAGGAGGCCGCCGAAAAACATTACGACTCGATTATGATCGTTGGTGGTGACGGCACCATAAATGCTTGTATGGCAGGTTTTGCCAAGTCTGACCACAGGCCTAAAATTGCTTTGATCCCCGCCGGCACGGGCAACCTCCTCGCCACTGTCTTGGGTGTATCCCTGATCAAGCGAGTTGCCCTCCGGTCCTATAAGTTCACAAAAACACAAAAGCTAAGTATGGGTTTTTGTAACGACCAGGTCTTTTCTATGTTTGCCAGTCTAGGTGCCATACCAGAAGCTATCCACGATGTAAGTTCGGATAAAAAGACAGCCCTGGGATTTTTGGCATACGTTTTTAGTTCAATCGAAAAACTCGCCACCAGCACCCCCTATCAGATCAAACTAACAAGTGAACAAGATAGCTACAGTGGTTCAGTGGACCACCTGTTAGTCAGCCTCACAGACCGCCTTGGCATCCTCCGCTTTACCGAACTAAGCGATACGGTTAAAGAGGGTAAAGCCAACATATTCATTCAAAGTGAGCATGGCTTTTTGAACCGCTTTGAAACGGTCTCCAACGCCCTCGTGGGCAAGGTAGAAAACAGCAACGAAATCCAGTCCCTTGTCGGTTCAGAAATCGTGATATCAGGACCCGACCAGGAGACCATCCACATAGATTTAGATGGTGAAAAAGGACCCGCCTTGCCTGTAAGCATTAAGGTTATACCGGACTATAATGAATTTTATCTGCCTGAAGCCGGCCTTCTACAGTTAGGTTAAAAATAAATCCTTTGAGCCGCAGCCTAGCCTACTTTGTCCAGGTCCGCTATTCCATACCATTAATAAGCTGCCACATACCTGAAAATTTTATAAATTAAACCCAATCTTGTATAATCAAAGTCGTTCAAAAAGACCTATTATTTCAACCCAGGTCAAAGGAGAGACTATGAACCCATTAGTTTTACAAACAGATTTTGGCCTCCAGGACGGTGCCGTATGTGCCATGTATGGAGTAGCCCTGGAAGTTGAACCACAGCTTAAAATCTTTAACCTAACCCACGAAATTCAACCCTATGATATTTGGGAAGCCAGCTACCGCCTAATCCAAACCATATCTTACTGGTCTGAAGGTACTGTCTTTGCCTCAGTTGTTGACCCCGGGGTCGGCTCAACCAGGAGGAGTATCGTCGTCCTAACCGAAGATGGTCACTATATTGTGACCCCGGATAACGGAACCCTAACCCATGTTAAGCGGTTAGTCGGGATTAAGGCAGCCAGACTGATTGATGAAACAATCAACCGCCTCCCTCACTCCGAAGCCAGCTATACCTTCCACGGCCGAGATGTCTATGCCTATACAGCTGCCCGCCTAGCTTCCGGTAAAATCAATTTTGCCGAGGTTGGCCAGGAAGTTGACCCGGACTCTATTATCGAACTAGCTATAACTCCACCCCGCTGGGAAAACGACACCGTGGTTGGGACTATCGACGTACTGGATATCCGCTTTGGTAGCCTCTGGACCAATATAAGCCGGGATATGTTCAAAAAACTTGGCTTGTCCTACGGTGACAGAGCCGTTGTTGCCATCACCAACGACACCAGGACCATTTACAGCAATACCATGGTCTATGGTCATTCCTTTGCCGATGTCAGCATTGGAGAATCCCTGATCTATGTCAACTCCCTTGACTGTATTGCCGTGGCTATTAACCAAGGGAGCTTTGCCCGGGCCTATAATATCGGCACCGGTAACAGTTGGCATCTAACTATTAAAAATATTAAATAATTTATCCAAAAAGTGCCGGCCAAGGCTTAAGCTTTTTCAAAGCTAAAAAAGTGAACCCTTGGCTTTTCGGAAAAACTTTTGCAGATTTAGCGAAAACCAGTTAGAATTTTCAATCTAGCAAAGAATGAAACATTGAGGAGGTTTATATGAATTCTTTAACAAAAAAAACATTTTCCGTTAAGGCAATCGTTGCTCTCGGCATCGGTACCGCCTTATTCTTCGTCCTGGCCAGGTATGTAGTAATCCCAAGCCCCCTACCAAACACAACCTTTGGTGTGCAATACAGTATTTTAGCTCTGGTTGCTGCCCTCTTTGGCCCCATCATCGGTGGTCTGGTTGGCTTTATCGGCCACATGCTAAACGATATGGCAGCAGGTTGGGGTGTCTGGTGGAGCTGGGTTATAGCATCCGGTTTTGTTGGCTTCATCATGGGTCTCTTTTTCCAGAAAATGCGTCTAGATGAAGGTATTTTTAGCAAAAAAGACATCATCGTCCTTAACGCCGGTCAACTTGTAGCCCACGTTTTAGCCTGGCTGCTCTTAGCACCTGTCCTGGATATCCTGATCTACAAAGAACCTGCCAACAAGGTTTTTGCCCAAGGTGCCCTCTCAAGTCTCAGCAACGTGATTGCAACCGCCATTGTCGGTACCCTACTCTGTCTGGCTTATGCCAAGTCCAGACCGCAAGAGGGGTCCTTAAGTAAGGAGTAAAGCTCTATAAGGCGGACCTGGCTAAACACGGTCCGCCTTTTTTATGCAATGAGGAGGCCCAGCTTGTCCCAGCCCCTGATCGAATTTAAAGACTTTGGTTTTCAATATTTTTCCCAGGCCGAACCAACCCTCCATAACATCAATTTAAGCATTGAGGAGGGCGAAAAGATTCTCCTGGTCGGACCTTCCGGCTGCGGTAAGTCGACTTTAGCAAATTGTATCAACGGCCTAATCCCATTCTCTTATCCTGGCAAGATAACCGGGAGCCTAAAAATCAAGGGTAAAGATTCGTCCAAACTAAGTCTCTTTGAAATTTCTAAGACGGTAGGAACAGTCCTCCAAGATTCAGATAGCCAGTTTATCGGGATGACCGTCGGCGAGGACCTAGCCTTTGCACCCGAAAACGACTGTGTTCCCGAAGACCGGCTCAGGTCCATGGTAGATCAAATTGCCAGCCTGGTTGAAGTTTCCGACCACTTAAATCATGCCCCCGGTGAACTGTCCGGCGGTCAAAAGCAGAGGGTTGCGATCGGCGGCGTCCTCATGGATAAGGTTAACCTTCTCCTCTTTGATGAACCCTTAGCCAATCTTGACCCTGCCACCGGTAAAATCACAGTAGAATTGATTGACGACCTTAATAAAAAAACCGGAGCAGCTATCTTCATGATCGAACATCGACTAGAAGATGCCCTACACCGGAATGTTGACCGGATCGTCTTGATGGCCGAAGGTAGGATCATTTTCGACGGTCGCCCTGACCAGCTCCTAGCTGCCAACCTGCTTAAAGAAAACGGCATCAGGGAGCCTCTCTACGTCACCGCCTTAAAATACGCCGGTATTACAATCGAAGAA
>CAMYEY010000113.1 GCA_947254895.1 uncultured Clostridia bacterium | reverse complement strand
AGTTTTCTATTTTTAGTTTTGCCATTAAGGAGATAATAAGTTTTTTGCTTATCCATAGACTAAGTAAAAAGATTAAATTAAAAGATGTGGCATGCAAGTTAGCAAGATTTCTTTAAAAAATTTTCGCAACTATCAAGAGCAATCTATTCAATTGGCTTCCGGAACTAATGTTTTCATAGGGCAAAATGGCCAGGGAAAAACGAATATTCTGGAAGCCATTTATCTCTGTGCTTGTGCTAGGTCCCATCGAACAGGTAAGGATGTTGATTTAATCAGAGATGGAGCTGATTTTTATCAAGTAGAAATAGATTTTGAGTCTGATAAACAATCAGAAAGAAGCATCAAAATCATCTATCAAACAAAACCAAGGCAAGTTAGAGAAATTTATTATTGCGGATTAAAGCAAGATAAGATTAGTGATTTTTTTGGTCTCTTTCATGCGGTCATTTTTGCCCCGGAAGACCTCATGCTTATTAAGGAAGGTCCTGCTATTAGGCGACGTTTTTTAGACCTTTTAATATCACAAATAAAACCCCTTTATTTTAAAAATCTTCAGTCTTATCAATTTTTCTTAAAACAAAGAAATCAGCTCTTAAAAAATCTCAAAGAAATGCAGCAGGCTCTTAAGCAAAAAGGACAGGACTTAACTGAAGAAAATTACCGGTTTAACCTCCTCCAACTTACAATTTGGACAGAAAAACTTGCTGAAGTCCTAGCTAAGATCATCAAAGTTCGTCAGCTTTATATAGATAAGATCGAAAAAATTGCTCAAATGTCTTTATTAGCGATTTCGGATGGCCAAGAAAATTTAAAAATAAATTATAAAACGGTAGCCGGTATAAACCCCTACGCAGAAGAAAAAGAAATATATAAGGACCTTCTTCAACGTTATAATAGACAAATCGATGATGATATTTTTAGGGGCAATACAGCTAGCGGTAGTCACCGTGATGATCTCGATATGCTTATAGATGGAGACCTCTTAAAGGACAGGGGGTCTCAGGGGCAACAGAGGTCAGCAGTTTTAGCCTTAAAGCTAGCTGAACTCCAGATTATAGAAGAAGAAACAGGAGAAAAACCAGTACTCTTGTTGGATGATGTCATGTCCGAGTTAGATCAGAAAAGACGGGCTAGACTCTTATCCTCTTTTGAGTCTAATCAAGTCATTATTACTTGTACAGACCTTAGTCAAATTTATCCTTCCTTTGATGGAAAATTAATAGAAAAATCTTTAACAGATCATTCTTCAGATCAAGAGACCCAAACAGCTGAATCAGAGACAGAGGGCATTGAGGGACAGGAAAAAGTTCTTATTTATTCTGAAAGTAAAAAAGCAAAAAGTGACTTATCAAAAAGGCCTCACAAGGCTCAAGAAAGGCCTAGTATTAGCTTTTTCCAGGTTGATTCAGCTACCGTAAAAGAGCAAATTTTGCTATAATATGAGCGTTAATTTATAACAAAAATGATTATAGTAGGGATGTAAATTGTATATACATATTGGTGGAGAATATAGTCTGTCAGATAGCTGGATAATTGGTATTTTCGATATTGATCAAACGACAAGTTATGGGCAAGATACTAAAAACTTTCTTAAACAGCAAGAAGATTTGGGACGGTTAGATATGGTCAGTGAAGAAATACCTAGATCTTTTATCGTGACCCTAGATCGAGTTTACCTATCTCCATTATCAGCTAAAACCCTAGTCGCTCGTTCTAAAAATAAAGAAAACATATGTTCCCTATAAGAATTAGTGAGGTTTAATGATGTTAAGAAGACAAATCTTTTTTGACAAGGATGATTTGAGTCGTGAAGAGCCGGACAAGGCCTTATCCGAGCTTATTAAAAGAGCTGAAGATGACGCTTCAAACGATTCTCTTCAAGGAGAAGGTGGTCAGGATGATGGTACAGATCCGGAAGCTGTTTTTAATTTAGCAGAAAATCCCAGAGCTCTTCTGGAAGATTTTGAAGAAGATAAGTCCGAACAGGCAAGGCTCAATAATTTTGATACCTCTAATAATTCAGAATATGGCGAAGATGCTATTCAAGTCTTGGAAGGACTGGAAGCTGTCCGCAAAACTCCCGGCATGTATATCGGAGATACAACACCCAGGGGTCTCCACCACTTAATTTATGAGATTGTAGCTAACTCCGTTGATGAGGCCTTAGCGGGTCGTTGTGATACCATTAAGGTTACCGTATATCCTGATCAATCAGTTAAGGTTGAAGATAACGGTATAGGTATTCCGGTTGGAATCCACCATCAAAAAGGAATACCAACTGTTGAGGTTGTCCACACTATTCTCCATGCAGGAGGTAAGTTTGGTGGTGGAGCTTATAGTGTATCAGGTGGATTGCATGGTGTTGGAGCAGCCGTCGTCAATGCCCTCTCCTCTTGGATGGTCGTTGAAGTTCATCGTGATGGCAAGGCTTATAGGATTCGTTTTGAGCAAGGAAAAACTGTTCAAGCCATGGAATGTTTGGGAGATACTGATAAACATGGCACAATCACACACTTTAAGCCGGATCCGGAAATCTTTAAAGAGGATAAAATTGATTTTGCTTTAATGATTAACCGTTATCGGGAAATGGCCTTTCTCAATCCGGAAGTTAAAATAACCCTTATTGATACCCGGGAAGAAACCCCTGTGGAAAAAATCTTCCACTATGAGGGCGGTATTATTTCCTTTGTAGAATACTTAAACAAACATAAAACAGTTCTTATTGATGAGCCGATCTATTTTACTGATCAAAAAGAAAATATTTGGGTAGAAGTTGTCGTCCAATATAATGATTCCTATGTAGAGAACGTTTATACCTATTGTAATAATATCGCTACTTTAGAGGGTGGTACCCATTTAACAGGTTTTAGGTCAGCTTTGACAAAGACCATCAACGATTATGCTAGAAAATATAATTACCTCAAGGAAAATGAAGCAAACTTATCCGGTGACGATACTCGAGAAGGTATTTCCGCCATTATTTCTATAAAAATGCCGAGTCCACAGTTTGAGGGACAAACTAAGACAAAATTAGGTAATGCTGAAGTTAGAACAGTTGTTGAGAGTGTTGTTAATGATAAGTTAGCCACATATTTGGAAGAAAATCCGGCTGTCGCCAAAATTATCATGGAAAAATGCTTGTCAGCCGCTAGAGCTCGGCATGCTGCTCGTAAGGCTAGGGACTTAACCAGGAGGAAAACCGTTCTGGAGTCCAATGCCCTCCCGGGCAAACTAGCTGACTGCCAGTCCAAAGAAGCAGAATTTTGTGAACTCTTTATAGTAGAGGGAGATTCAGCTGGAGGCTCAGCTAAACAAGGTCGAGAGAGAAAATATCAGGCTATTCTTCCCCTCTGGGGCAAAATGCTTAATGTTGAGAAATCAACACCAGACCGTGTTTACGATAATGATAAGCTGTTACCTGTGGTTCTCGCCATTGGGGCAGGCATAGGTCATGATTTTGATGTATCAAAAATAAGATACGGTAAAATTATCATAATGGCCGATGCGGACGTCGATGGGTCTCATATCAGAACCCTTCTCCTAACTTTCTTTTATCGTTTTATGAAACCCTTAGTAGAAGGAGGTCATGTTTACTTAGCATCAGCCCCTCTTTATAGGGTGTTTCATGGCCAAGAAGAAGAATACGCCTATGATGAAGCTGATGTCGAAAAAATAAAAGCAGAAAAGGGATGGGATAATCCTCGGATCCAGAGATTTAAAGGTCTAGGTGAAATGCAGCCTGACCAACTATGGGAAACAACCATGAATCCAGAAACTCGTCACCTTATTCAGGTTACGATAGGAGAAGCCCAGGAGGCAGACTCTACCTTATCACTCTTGATGGGAGATAAGGTTGAACCAAGGCGAGAGTTTATTAAAGAAAATGCCAAGTACGCAGAACTAGCCTAAAAAACATATAATATATAATATGTATATGTAATCATCTTCATTGGTCCTGCCACTGACTTAAAGTAGTGGC
>CAMYEY010000112.1 GCA_947254895.1 uncultured Clostridia bacterium | reverse complement strand
CAAAAAACACAGGCTATTAAACTTTTGAAGGATAACGGGCTTTGGTCTATGAGGCGGCAGGCTCCCTTTCAATTAAGTGAGGGACAACAGCGCAGGTTAGCTGTTATAACCTTATTGAGTGAACAGGCAGAACTTATCCTATGTGATGAACCGACTTACGCTCAAGACTATAACAATACCTTGGTTATCATGGATTTACTGGTTGCTGCGGCTCGTGACCGGAAAGCAACGATTGTTTTTACGACCCACGATAAAAATTTAGCAAAGCACTATGCCGACCATATCCTTTTTTTAGGGGAGAGCCTAGACGATAAAACAAAGGGGAACAGAGCCTTATGTATCATTTAGATTTGGCTGATCGCGAATGGAAAAAGCTATCACCGATTGCTGTTTGTGTTGCTTTCATCTTTTCTACCATCATCCTCGCCCTTAAGTTTCATCCTTGGTTTAACCTGTTGATTTTTATCTTGGCCCAAGCGGCTGTGCTCTTGTTAGGGATGAAGCCCAGCACATGGTTCAAGTATTTACTTACTCAAGCCCTTATGGCTACAGCCATCTTTATGACCGGTTACTATTACACATCGCCGACCTTTGAATTTAATAGCAATATTCGCTTTAGTCGGGAGATCTGGAATGGTTTACAGCTAGCAGCCAGGGCCTTATCTTTTTCCGGTCTTGGTATCCTTTTTGCTGTCCAGGTTGATCAGGTCTCCTTAATCGAGTCATCCATGCAACTTTTAAAAGTGCCAAGAAAGTATGCCTATGGCATTTTAGCTGCCTGGGGGATTTTTCCCAAGATGAAAAAAGAGTATGCCACTGTTCTCCAGGCTATGCATTCTAGGGGGATTTCGGTTCAGCCATTTTCTCCGAGAGTGGTTCGCATTATGTTAGTTAAGGCGATTCGCTGGTCCGACCATCTGGCAATAGCCTTAATTTCTCGTGGCTTGACAGACTATGGTCCAATGACCAGCTGGCGTCTTTATCGTTGGCGTTACTATGACCTGCTTTTCATGTTCGGCTTACCGACCTTTACGGCACTTGTCCTCCATTTTTGGACCTTGTAGGTGTCCGATATCCCGGGCCACCCCATCAGCTACTGTTTTCAGTATATAATGAAAGGAACAAGAGTTTTTATAAGTTGTAAGCAAGGTGTCAAAGGGGGTCAGATATGCCAACACTACCACTTATTATCATGTTGTTAATTATGTGCTTAGGTTTTGCTTTCATTGTTATAGGGGCTAAAATTTGCTTTCAAAGAAAACTCCATTATTTCCACAGATATCATACGGCTTTTATTAAAGAGAAAGACATCCCCATCTTTGCCAAGAAATCCGGCCAGGCCGTGATGGCGATCGGCTTTGGAATTTCCTTAACCAGCCTTGTTTTTATTTTAACCGAGAGCTCCTGGTCTTGGCTGATCTTTTTTATCTACTTTGTCTTTGGCCTCGTATCCTTATTTCAAACTATCAGTAAATACAATGGACATATCCTTTAAGGCTAGACGATGGTGTTATGGCTTAGGGTAGGAGAGGAGCTTAATTTGCTTGGCTGGCAGGAAAGTTAAGACGGTAAGGATTTGAAAGTTACAATCCTGCTATTCTTGCCAGAGACAAGGCTTGGCTGGTCAAAACACAAAGACGGTAAGGATTTAAAAGTTACCATTTTACTATTTTGGTCAGAGGTAAGGAACCCAAATCCCAAATAACCAAAAAACAAAGAACGTAATAATTTCAAAATTACCATCCTATCATTATTGCCAAAGCTAAGACCTCACTGGCAAAATAGAACAAACAAAAGGACATGAGTAATAGCCCACTAGGAGGCCCAAAGGAGGAGAAGTTTGGAAAAGTTAAAAGTCTTAGTGACGGGTGGAGCAGGTTATATCGGTAGCCATACCTGTCTGGAACTTATTGAAGCCGGTTATGAACCGGTAGTGATTGACAATCTCGTTAACTCTAATCGCAAGAGCCTGGATAGGGTTGGAGAAATTTGCGGTCGGACCGTTAGCTTTATCGAGGGGGATGTCCGCGACGAAGCCCTCTTAGATCGCTTGTTTAGCGACCATGATTTTGCCTGTGTTATCCATTTTGCCGGCCTCAAGGCTGTGGGGGAATCGGTTGAAAAACCTCTCCTTTACTATGATAACAATCTGGCTTCTAGCTTAGCCCTCTGCCGGACTATGGCCAAGCACAAGATGCAGCGGATTATCTTTTCCTCATCGGCTACGGTTTATTCTGCCGACAATGAAATGCCACTCAGTGAGATATCTAAAACCGGTGGCTGCAGCAATCCCTACGGCTGGACCAAGTATATGACCGAACAGATCTTGCGTGATGCAGCTCTGGCAGATCCGGCCTGGTCGGTTATCAACCTCCGCTACTTTAATCCGGTGGGAGCCCATCCCAGCGGAAAGATCGGCGAAGACCCGACAGGCAAGCCCAACAACCTCATGCCCTACATTACCCAAGTGGCTATTGGCCGGAGAGACCATTTAAGTATTTTTGGCAGCGATTACCCCACCCATGATGGGACCGGGGTGAGGGACTATATTCATGTCGTTGATCTAGCCAAGGGCCATGTTGCGGCAATCCAATACCTCTTGAACCACCAAGGTGAGGCCGTCTTTAATTTAGGAACCGGCCAGGGCTACAGCGTCCTGGACATGGTTAAGGCTTTTGAAAAAGCCAACGGCGTCAAAGTTCCTTATGAGCTTGTGGGCAGGAGGGCCGGAGACCTGGCGGTTTGCTATGCTGATCCGGAAAAAAGCCAAAAACTCTTGAGCTGGCGGGCAGAGCTTAGCCTTGAGGATATGTGCCGGGATTCTTGGAACTGGCAAAAGCAAAACCCGGAGGGTTATTAGGATTCGCGTGAGTTTTAACAGTTGGGTCTGCTTGCTTAGAAAGAAAAAACAGGGTCGATTGAGGGGCTATTTCTAAAAATTGCAATGAAAACCCCGCCTGTTATAATACATTCCTAAGAATTTTAGATATTTTTATGAAAAAATCATGCTATACTGTTAGCATCGTTAATATGTGTAAGATTTATGGAGCTATAAAAGGGAGACTTTATGCTTAATTTTAAAAACAAACCCAATACGCTTTTAGAAAGTAAGACTGTTGATACCACCGGCAAGTGTGCCAGAACAGTTAAAAACATATTGCTTGTTTTTGTTTCCTGTTTGATGGTCCTTACGTCAGTAATGCCGACAGTGGTCTATGCAGAAGACACAGTGGTTGCAACACCGGTAGTGGATGGTGATGCTACCAAGGTTCCTTTAAAGCCAGTTGAGCCGGCCAAGACAAACGGTGACTTCGATATCAGTCTCGAAAACGTTCTCCAAGGCGTTAGGCAAAGTCCGGCCAAACCGAACGTAAACCCTGTAAACATTGGAGATACTACGGTTTCAGGGAAAATCACAATAGGTTACAATCGGAGAAATAGGAAACAAAAGGACGTCACGGTTACGGTCACCGTAACGAAGCAAGGGGGAGGAACCGAAGTAAAAACGGTTACCATTACGTATGATACGAAATCACAAGATTGGGCCGTAACTTTAGGCAGCCCATTAGCGGTAGGAGATCAGGTTTCCGTAACACAAACATTTGACGGAGACACTACATCACTGGGCTCTGAAACGGTGCAAAAGAAATTGGCAGACCAGCATAAAGATGACCTTAAAATGCCCGCCGGAGAAATCTGGATTGAACAAACGAACTCCAACCAAGTAAGTGACGATGAGAAGGCAGAAGCTTTTGAAATGCTGAAGAACGCCAATCTGGATATTGCGAATGACTTTGACAGTGTTAAATTCTCGATAAATGGCACGGAACATGCCTACTATGAAGTGACCTATACCGATGGATCAACCTCCGTAAAAATCGAAGCTCCGGACCTAAAAATCAAACAGGTAACGGAAACATCTGCTGGTCTGACAATAGAAAAAGTCCAGGTAACAGACGGACAGATTATCGTTACACTTGATAAA
>CAMYEY010000111.1 GCA_947254895.1 uncultured Clostridia bacterium | reverse complement strand
TTAATCCTTGACTTCGTACTCCCCTCAACCTTTTGGCCAAAGACTATACCTGCCTGCTCAAAACCTATACCTAAAACATTTAAATTCTGATAGGAGTTTAAAATAAAGTTCCTGTAGTTATTCAGGTTATCATCTAAAAGTTTTGGATCAAAAGCTCGTCCAGGAAGGTAAAAATATTGGTGTAACTGGGAAGCTAGAATTTTTTCTGCATCATCCATATTCTTCCAAATTTCCGGCCTAATCTGATAAAAACTATCTTCAACTGCCATAGGATAGGCTAGATTAAGCCAGCATATTGCCAGATCATAATCACCAGAGTTGATAGCCTCCTGATAAGCCAAGGGATCTAAAGATTCTATATCCAAGTCAATATTAAGTGATAAGAGTTTTTCTCTAAGATCCAAGGCCCAATCCTCTAAAAGCTGAGACTTTGGCAATAAGATTTTTAACTCTATATCTTTTCCTATATCTAGTTTGGTCAGGTTTACTTCATCCTGGTCACTAAAGAGTTGGAAGTTTGAAATAGCAGCGTCATTGAGCTGTAAAGGAAGGCGGTTAATGGTTTGATAACCTGTTAAAAACTGTGTCAGATCATCCCTCACCTGCCAGATTTGTTTAATGGCGGTTTGGAGTTGAGGGTTCCTAATAGTCTTATTTTTGCCAAAGTTTATGTAATAATACCGTTGGCTGGGAAAAGAAACCAGCTTTTGAAAATTTTGTTTGCCATAGCTGTAATACTTATCTTCGGTCAGATAGACAAGGTCCAGCTCTCCAGCCGTTAAGGCCTCCATGGCTGCATCTGCATCTCGGTAGGCCAACAAATGAACCGCTTTAAGTCTAGCTGAACGATTTCTGGCCTTTAAAACGATCTCACCCGTATCTTGCTTATCAAAAACATAACCAGCTGACGACAACTGCGGGAAGTCAGCTTGATTCACCTGATTTTCCGGCACTATAGGCATAGTTAAGGCAAAAAGGAGGCCCGGATCAGCTTTTAACGCCCGATCCCCCTTGGCATCTAACTTAGACCTATGCTCATCCTCATTTTGATCTTTGTCCCTTGCTTTATTACGCCAGTCATTAAAATTTTCAGTAAAGGTAAGAGAAGCTGAGGGTTGAGGTTGTTCAAGTTCAACCGGATTAACCACTGCATAGCCTTCCGGTAAAATGATTTGAAAATTACTATCATCGATAATTTTAATATCTTGGATCAAATCAAGGCGATCAAGCTCAGCCTTCAAGAGATCTTGATCCAGATATTCTCCCAAGTTTCCCTTTTGAACCCCCTCAGAATCTAAAGTCTGGTCGTCGTTAGGTAGGCCCTGGCTAACCTGATTCATAAAAGCTCGTAAATAGTCACGATAAGCAAGAATAGATGCCTTACAATCTGCAGAACTAATGAGCTGGTTATTAGAGAAAGCTATACCCTTATTCAATTCGAGCTCGTAAGTCGCTTTTTCTTCGACATAATCAACAGATTTAACGAGATCACCTCTCAGAATATTGGCGTCATCCAAGCAAAATAGGGGCCTAAAAACAAGCTGAAAAACAGCCCTGCCAGAATAGTCAAAGGTATCCAGAGGATTATAGCTATCACGCTTTTGCCAGTATATTCTGAGCTTTACCTGCTGATCACTAGGTTCATCTCCTCCTTGACCTTTAGCAGCTGTACTAGACCTTTCACTAGAGAGCTCCGTCACAGAATGATCACCAACAGGATCCTCTTGCGGTTTTGTGCTACAAGCAGATAGGATGACCAGGCCAATTAAACATAGGCAAATTAAATTTAAGTATCTTGAAGATTTAACTGTATATATCATCTATTAAATTTATTCTCTTTATGTCTCTTGCTTGTCCTGAACGGGGGTCAATCTCCAGGAGGACAGCATTGAGCTGTGTTGCGGGATCATCTTCTAGTTGATAGGCAGCCGGTAATTGGTTGACTGCTCGATTTAGGGCAACTTTTCGACTCATACCAAGGACCCCTTTTGCCGGTCCTGTCATGCCTACATCTGTTATAAAAGCAGTGCCGTTCCCTAGAATCTTTTCATCCGCAGTTTGTACGTGTGTATGGGTACCAAGGACAGCTGTAACCTTATCTTCAACAAAATAAGCCATACTAATCTTCTCAGCCGTTGTTTCAGCATGAAAGTCCATTACAATATTTTTAGTCTGATAACGTTCTTTAAGATAGGTCAGTTTATCTTCAATTACCAAGAATGGATTTTCTAAGACCGGTTGTATGAAAGCCCGACCCATTAGGCTGACCAAGATAACGGTCACCCCGTCTTTCTGGCACAAAACATGGTCATAACCCGGCCAAGATGGTGGAGCATTTAAGGGTCTACATACCTGTTTAAATTGGTAAGCCTGCTTAAGCCACTCACGCCTACCCCATATATGGTTTCCGAGACTCACTCCATCAATACCCCAGGATAAGATCTCCTGGCATATGGTAGCAGTTATACCGAGACCACCAGCCGAATTTTCACCATTACAAAAAACGAAGTCAATAGAATAGCTCTGTCTTAACTTTGCCAAACTATTTTTAACCATTTGCCTACCCGGACTACCAACAATATCACCGATAAATAAAACTTTCACATAACCCCCTATCGTGCTATTGTACCATCCCTTCAAGGCTAGAAAAAGAGCATTTAGCTTATATTCTGCTTAATATCTGCTCAAAAAAAATAAACGAGAATTAAAAAAGCTAAATCGTAGGTTGTTTCCCACAATTTAGCTTTTTCATGTTTTTTACAGACGACTATTTAGCATAGTCTGCTACCCGGCTTTCTCGGATCATTTGAACCTTGATCATCCCCGGATAGGTTAATTCACTCTCAATTCTTTTACTGATCTCATGAGCCTTGAGGGCCATATCTTTATCAGCCACTTCATCCGGCTTAACCATAACCCTAATCTCACGCCCGGCCTGGACAGCATAAGTCTTTTCTACCCCCTCAAAAGAATTAGCAATTTCTTCAAGCTTTTCAATTCTCTTGATATAGGTTTCAACGTTTTCCCTTCTCGCCCCAGGTCTTGCTGCTGAAATTGCGTCCGCAGCAGCAACAAGATTTGAAATGAGGTCAGTCGCTTCAACATCACCATGGTGAGAAGCTATGGCATTGACTACAACTGGATTCTCCTTGTAGCGCTTAGCTATCTCTGTCCCAATATCAACGTGGGACCCTTCGAGCTCAAAGTCTGTAGCCTTGCCAATATCATGCAAGAGCCCGGCTCTTTTAGCCAGAGAAACATCGAGGTTTAGCTCGGCAGCCATAGCACCAGCTAACCAGCAAACTTCAATCGAGTGTTTCAATACATTTTGTCCATAACTGGTACGGTATTTCATCCTGCCTAAAAGACGAATAAGCTCTGGATGCAGGCCCACGACACCTGTTTCAAAAACAGCTTCTTCTCCTGCTTCCTTGATCGATTGGTCAATCTCCTTTTTGGCCTTTTCTACAGAATCTTCTATCCTTGAAGGATGGATACGGCCGTCATAGACGAGCCTCTCCAGAGCCAATCTGGCAATTTCCCGACGAATGGGGTTAAAGCTCGAAATAATCACAGCTTCCGGAGTGTCATCAATGATCAGGTCAACCCCTGTTAAACTCTCCAAAGTCCTAATATTCCGGCCTTCTCGCCCAATAATCCTGCCTTTCATCTCTTCGTTAGGCAAATCAACAACTGAAACTGTCGTTTCAGAGACATAGTCAGATGCGTAGCGCTGGATCGAATTGACAATTATCTCCTTAGCTTCGCGATCAGCAGTTTCATAAGTTTCATCTTGCATCTGCCGTAACATGACGGCCATATCATGACGATACTCCTGCCTCGCTTCATCTAAGACCTGATCTCTAGCTTCCGTTACACTTAAGCCAGAAATTCTTTCCATTTCTGCAATGATCTGGGCTTCTTTCTCACCTAAATAATTATCCCTACGATCTGCTTCTTCGATTCTCTTAGCTAAATCTTGCTCTTTAATCTCAAAAGCACTAAC
>CAMYEY010000110.1 GCA_947254895.1 uncultured Clostridia bacterium | reverse complement strand
GCCGTTCAAAAAACTCCACCAGCTACAATTCTTCGATAAGGGTAATACCAGGAATAGCCTTTAACTTGTCCAGGAAGATCTCACTTTTCTGGGGATCTGAAAAGTAAATTTTGATCAGGGCGGAGGCATTATGTTTCCTTGAAATTTTTCTTCTGGCTATTTCGAGATCACTAACTTTTAGTTGGTTCTGGCGGCATAGTTCAAAGACGCCTGATAGGGCCGTTTTTTCAGCATACTCCAGATATAGAGTTTTTTCACCGGCTGTCTGTTTAAAAAGTTCTTCGATCTTTACAAAAACCGTTTCTGCCAGGATGATGAGGAGGCTGGCTAATAGGGCTATTTCGTAAAAACCGCCACCGATACAAAGGCCGATGATGGCTGTTGTCCAAAGGCCTGCTGCTGTGGTAAGGCCCTTGATCCTCACCCTTTGGGTAATGATGATAGAGCCGGCACCGATAAAGCCGATACCGGATACCACTTGGGCTCCAAGGCGACTTATATCCGTATATTGGTGAAGGTAGAGCAGCATAAACTGGCTGGTCATGGTTGTGGCCGTTGCTCCCAGACAGATGAGCATGTGGGTTCTAAGGCCGGCCGACATCAGCTTGTTGGCCCGTTCAAGGCCGATTAGGCCGGAGCAAAGTGAGGCCAGGAGTAGGCGGGCAAGGAGGCCGAGGAAGCTGAGATCTCTTAAGGGGTCAAAAAATGTAAACATGGGTCAAACTCCTTAAACTCCTTCTGCTTGTAAAATATCTTCAAACTTAAACATCAGTCAGCCCCCCTAAACTTCATCTACTTGTAAGACATCTTCTATGGTCCCAATCTTAGAAATGATGCTAACATGGCTTTCTTTACTGTGAATGTAGATGGAGAAAATGGCGTTGGGGTTGAGGCCAGTCTGGTTGCTTTTTCTCTGAATATCGACATCCAGGATGGTGATCTGGTTTGCTTTCAGTAGCTTGATGATTTGGCCGAAAGTGTCGGCTTCTGCTGTTTCGACATAGATGTTCATGTAGCGGGAATTTTCTGTAATCTTATCTTCAAGTGCGGGTAAAAAGCGGATAATGGTGAAAATCAAAACAGCCAACATAAGTACCGCTTCGTAAAAACCTGCTCCGATGGCGAGGCCAAGGCAGGCTGCTGCCCAGAGGCCGGCTGCTGTGGTGAGTCCGAGGACCTTTTTTGAGCCGACGACCAGGATCGTTCCGGCACCTAAAAAGCCGATCCCATTGATAACTTGGGCACCCAGGCGGCTGAGATCCAGGCGCAGACCGGTCTCGGCCAGGGCAGGTTGCCAGGGTCCAAGGGACATCACCTGGAAATATTGACTCATCAGCATAGTAAGGGTCGAGCCTAGGCAAACCAGCATGTAAGTTCGAAATCCGGCCGCCCTTCCCTTACGGGTCCGGTTGAGGCCCAGGATACCGCCAACCAGCATCGATAAACTAAGCTTAAGGATGATGGCTGCCATATTTAATTCTCGGAGATAATCCAACTCGTGTAGCATTGAGGATACCTAATTGCCTTTCATCAGAAACTTTCCCAGGTCGAAAGATCTTTTTTCTGCTTGAGGAACATCAAGAGGGCGGCCGAAAAGATAATAACTGATCCTAGGATGGTATTAAGTTCAGGAATTTCGCCAAAGATAAAAATACCCAAAATAGCTATGAAAACAACATTAGCATAATCGTAGATGGAGATATCCCGAGCCGGAGCATAGCGGTAGGCAAAGGTTACACCGTACTGGCCCACTGAAGCAGCAAGGCCTGCCCCCAGAAGGGTTATCACTTGGCCGAGGGTCATGGGGGTGTATTGCTTCAAGACAAAGGGCAGGAAGAAGATTAGGGAAAAGCCTGAGAAAAACCAGATGATGAAAGACCCTGCCACCCCTCTCTGTCCAAGTCGGCGGACCAGGGTATAGGCAGCGGCAGCAGACATGCCCCCAAAAAGAGCTATTCCAAAAGCCAGGTTGATCTGAAAAAATCCGGTCAGGTTACCCAGGTTGATACCTGAAATCACAATCACCCCGGTAAAGGCCAGGGTGAGGGCCGCTATTTGGTAGCCTTTAATTTTTTCTTTAAGGAAGAAGTAGGAAAAGATGATCATAAAGAAAGGGGCCGTTTTTCCCAGAATTGCAGCCTCTGATACAGGAAGATGGTCTATGGCATAGTAGTTTGCTGCTAGGCCTAGGCAGCCAAAAACAGAACGTAATGTCAACATAACATAGTCGGTCCTTTTGAGCTTGCCTTTACCCTGTATACCCGATTTCTGACGGTGACCGTAACCTTGCCGTAACAAGGCTAAGGAGCTGACCAGGAAGGCGATCAGGTTGCGGAAAAGACTTTTTTGCATAACCGGTAGGTCCCCGGATAATTTAATAAAAATACTCATCAGGGCAAAAGAAAAGGCAGAAAGCAGTATGAGTAAAATTCCTTTGTTGCGACTATCTGTCGACATTTTTTCTCCTATCGTATCTTGTTTTTGATAAATTTAGGCCTAGCCTTTCTCAACTAAAGATCAATCCCGATCGAGAGAAAAGCTATAGGGCAAGAGTTCTTTCAAGCTTAAACTGAAGTAATCATCTGCTGACTTGGCCAGCAAAATCCTAAAGCGGTCCGGATCGCAAAATTCAGCCATCACTTGCCGGCAAACACCACAAGGGGGTGTATAGTCAAGGTCTCCAGCAACTTTTCCTGCAGGACCGCCGACCACAGCTATACTAATAAAGTCTCTTTCCCCTTCGGAGATAGCCTTAAAAAAAGCTGTCCTCTCGGCACAGTTACTGGGGCCCAAGGCAGCGTTTTCTATATTACAACCTTGATAAACTTTACCCGATGCAGTCAGAAGGGCTGCCCCTACCTGAAAAGCCGAATAGGGCGAGTAAGATTTTTCTCTGGCTTTAAAAGCTTCTTGGATGAGTTGTTTGTCGTTAATCATGGTTTCCTTATCCAATCCTAAACCATTCCGTGTCCCCTTGCCTATGTCAGTCGCACAAGTCTAAGGGTAAACAGCAAATGAATTTCAGAATGAGAGCCCAGCTGGTGGCCGGGCTCCCTCTCATACGTTAATCTTTAAGGATCTTTTCTTAGGCTCTGCTCTTAAGTCCTACTCTTAGGTTCTTGCTAAACCATCAACCCTCAGGACGTGGCCTGTAACGTAGGAAGACATGTCGCTAGCCAGGAAGAGGCAAGCATTCGCAATATCTTCCGGTTCACCGATGCGGCGCAGGGGAATGCTATTGATCAGGGGTTGGATCACTTCGTCCGGCAAAGCTTTAACCATATCGGTATTGGTAATGCCGGGAGCTACAGCGTTAACCCGGATCCCCTGGGGAGCCAGTTCGCGAGCAAGACTCAAGGTCAAACCGTCAACAGCAAATTTACTGGTTGGATAAGCAACGCCGGCACTAGCACCATCACGGCTAACCATGGAGCTGACATTAACGATGACACCACTGGCCTGTTTGCTCAAGGTATCGTAGACTGCCCGGCAAACATTGAAGGTACCGGTAAGGTTAATGTCGATAACCTGGTCGAACATTTCCTGGGTATAGTTGGCAAAACTTTGGTCGGCTGAAATTCCGGCATTATTAACGATAATATCGAGGTGACCATATTCTTTGACGATATCATTGATCATGCACTGAACGGATTCTAATTTAGTGAGGTCAGGCCAAAAGCCGGAAATTTTTTGGTCTGCATATTTTTCTTTGAGGCCGGTCAGGGCTTTGCTTACTGTTTCTTCCCTAGACCCTGTCAGGATAACATGGGCCCCATTTTCCAAAAATTTCTCTACGATGGCGTGACCTATTCCTCTTGTACCACCGGTAACCAAGGCAACCTTGTCTTTTAATAACATAACAAATCTCCTTCTATTCTTTTGGTCTGCAATTGCTTTGTGTCTGCAAACTGACTCTTTTATTATAGACTAGTTCTCCTTTTCTTGCTTGGACCGGCTTTTCTTCTGGTTTAGGCTACCACACATTCACCAGCCATTGATGTTATAATTCCTTAGAAATAAGCAAAAAGGATGAGTCGAGTTTG
>CAMYEY010000109.1 GCA_947254895.1 uncultured Clostridia bacterium | reverse complement strand
GATGCCCATATAGCTGTTGACTACGAGGGCGTTTTGACAAATGGCTTAAAAGGTTATGAGAAGCGAGCCAAGGAATACATGGAGGCGCTTGATCTCACAAAAGCTGAGTCTATCGACAAATATCAGTTCTATAAGGCTGTCTTGATTGTTATTGAGGCCATCAAAAATTTTGCGGGAAGATATGCTGCCCTTGCCAGAAAACAGGCTGGAGAAACGGACGGACAGAGGAAGCAGGAGTTATTAAAATTAGCTGAAATTTGTGAACGAGTACCTTACGAGCCTGCAAGGAATTTTTACGAAGCTGTCCAGTCTGTTTGGTTTGTCCACTTGATCTTACAAATTGAATCCAATGGCCACTCCTTGTCATTTGGCCGCTTTGACCAGTATGCTAATAAATACCTCGAGCAAGACCTGGCTAACCATTCCATCACTGAGGAACAAGCGATTGAGCTTCTTAATAACCTTTGGCTCAAGGCGATGACGATCAATAAAGTTCGTTCCCAGTCACATACCTTCTCCAGTGCAGGTAGTCCTATGTATCAGAATGTCACTATTGGCGGTCAGACAAAGGACGGTAAGGATGCTGTCAATAAGCTGTCATTTTTAATTTTGACTTCAGTTGCGCAAACCCATTTGCCTCAACCGAATTTAACGGTACGCTACCATGAAAAAATAGACCAAAACTTTTTAGATCGGGCCCTTGAGGTACTTAAAAGGGGTACAGGGATGCCTGCCTTTAACAATGATGAAATAATTATTCCCTCTTTTATCGAAAAGGGTGTTTCAAAAGAAGATGCCTATAACTATTCGGCTATCGGCTGCGTTGAAACAGCAGTTCCGGGCAAGTGGGGTTACCGCTGCACCGGTATGAGCTACCTCAATTTACCACGTGCCTTGCTGGTTGCCATGAATGATGGGATCGACGTTACCAGTGGTAAAAGATTTGCTAAGGGCTTTGGTAGTTTCCGGACGATGCAGTCTTTTGATGAATTGATGAATGCGGTCAAGGCAACGGTCAAAGAGTTGACCAGGATGAGCGTTATTGTTGAGAATGCAGTTGATATTGCCAGCGAGAGAACCACGCCAGATATCCTTTGTTCAACCTTGACACAAGATTGTTTAGGACGGGGTAAAACAATCAAAGAAGGTGGGGCAGTTTACGATTACATTTCCGGCCTCCAGGTAGGAATAGCTAATATGGCTGACAGTCTTGCAGCTATTAAAAAGCTTGTTTTTGAAGACCGTACTATAAGCCAAGATGCTCTGATGGATGCCTTAGAGGCTGACTTCGATGGGCCTGAGGCAGCTGAAATTGAAAAGATCTTGATTAATGATGCTCCCAAATATGGTAATGACGAAGATTACGCTGATAGCTTGATTGTTGATGTCTATGAAACCTACCTAACTGAGCTGAAAAAATATCCTAATGTGCGTTTTGGGCGGGGTCCTATCGGTGGTATCCGGTATGGTGGCACCTCATCCATCTCTGCCAACGTCGGCCAAGGATTATCAACCATGGCAACGCCTGATGGGAGAAAGGCTAGAACACCTCTGGCTGAAGGCTGTTCGCCAGCCCACTCTATGGACCAGCATGGACCAACGGCCGTCTTTAAGTCAGTTTCAAAGTTGCCGACTCACGATATTACAGGCGGTGTTTTACTTAATCAAAAGGTTACCCCGGCAATGCTTTCTACAAAAGAGAATACCAAGAAGTTGGAAATGCTCATCCGGACATTCTTCAACCGCTTACATGGTTACCACGTTCAATATAATGTGGTTGATCGGGAAACCTTGTTAGATGCTCAGAAAAATCCAGAAAAGCACCGTGATTTAATTGTGCGGGTTGCTGGCTACAGTGCTTTCTTTAATGTCCTATCCAAGGCAACCCAGGATGATATTATCAGCCGGACTGAACAGGTTTTATAAGATCATGCTTGGGATTTTAAAAGGTCATCACAGGGTCATCAGCTTGGGCTGGTGACCTTGCGAATTTTTTAATATAAGCAAGGTCTATGATTGAGGTAGAAGGGCATGGACAAGGTAAGGATATTTAATATTCAAAAATTTAGCATCCATGATGGACCGGGAATAAGGACAACCATATTTTTCAAGGGTTGTCCTTTACGTTGCCCCTGGTGTTCTAATCCGGAATCTCAGGCTAGTCAAATTGAATTAACTTGGGATGCGGATAAGTGTATTAACTGTCGAGCCTGTGAAAGAGCAGGTCTCCGTTTTTCTGACGCAGGGGATAAGCCTTTCACAAATAAGGCTGGTTGCTATCTCGAGACGATTAAATGCTCGGCGAAAGAAGCTAAAGCTTATGCCAAGGTTTGTCCAGTTGACGCCATCGAGTATGAGGGCAAAGATGTAAGTTATGACAAGATTATGCGTGAGGTCTTGCAAGATAAACTTTTTTACGAAGAGTCCGGTGGAGGGGTTACCATTTCTGGTGGCGAAGCCCTCCTCCAAGCTGAAAAAGCTGCTGAGATTTTTCGCCGCTGCCGAGAGGCGGGTATCCATACTGCTGCAGAAACAACCTGTTTTGCACCAGAAGAAAAGTTCCAGATCTTTATCCAATACCTAGATCTTCTTCTTTGCGATATAAAACATTGGGATGAGGCAAAGCATAAGGCAGTGGTTGGGGTAGGTCTCAAACAAATTCATAACAATATTAAGTTAGCACTCAAACAGGATGGGCTTGAGGTCATTGGCCGCATTCCAGTTATTCCAGGCTTTAACTTTAGCCTCACGGATGCCGAAAACTTTGTTAAATTATTTCGAGAGCTGGGTATCCCAAAAGCAGACCTGCTACCCTTTCATAATATGGGGGAGGGTAAATACCGCTTACTTAATCTTCCTTATCAATATAAGGGGGAAAAGTCTATGGATAGGCAAACGCCCGAATTTAAGGCCTATGAAAACATCTTTAGAGCAGCCGGCCTGCTCAACGAGCCCACCAATTAAGTGCCTTAGTCCCCTAAACCATATCCAAAGACTTATCTTTCGTTGGACCCTATTAGGCTAAATCCTTGAGATATTCATCGAGCAAGAGGTGGGCGCCAATAATCCCAAAATCGTTGCCCAGCTCTGCTTTTTTAAAGTAGATGGGATCAGGTTGATTCTTCAAAAATTGGTCGAAAATAGCCCGGGTTTTCTCAAAAATCAGCCCTTCTATGTTAACCAGGCCCCCGCCAAAAACAAAGCAGTTGATGTTAAAACACTGATATAGGTTAAAGAGCCAAATAGCCAGATAGAAAGCCATTTGGTCGAGCATTTCTCTTGCCAAGGGGTCGCCCTTCTGGGCAGCCATATCCAAGATTTTGCCATCAATTTTATCGGGATCATTGTTCGCCATTTCTAGCATCAGTGTTTTTCTACCCTCTTTGAGTTTTTGGCTAATGTGTTTGAGAATCATTGAGCCAGAGGTATAGGACATAAAGCAGCCTTTGTTGCCACAACCACATTCAACACCGGCATTAGGGGTTATGATCATGTGCCCGGTTTCGCCAGCAGCTCCGTAGCTTCCCCTAAACAAGCGATTGTTGATGATAATTCCGTTTGATATACCAGTGCTAACAGCACAATACAGCATATCCTTATAACCTCTGCCAGCCCCTAAGTGATGTTCGGCTAGGGCGGCAACGTTGGCATCATTATCCAAAGCAACTTTAGTTTGCAATGCGTCACCAAAATACTTGCGAACATCAAAATTATTTAGACCAACGATATTGGTTGTTTTTAGAATGTAGCCTCTGTCAAAATCGATAAAGGAGGGGAAGGCTAAACCGATTCCCCTAAAATTTTTAGAATCAATCTTATGCTTGCTTAAAAGCTTTTTGCAGGTTTCCAGGATAGGTTCCAAAACTTCTAAGGCATTTCCCCCGGCATTTGTAGGTTCTTGAAAGCGGTCTACTATGTTGTGCCTATCATCGAACAAACCATAGGCGATTTTGGTACCTCCAACATCAATTCCAAGATCATATTTCATTTTCGGATCCCTCCTTTATGGCTAGAGACTTAATTTTATTGATAATTTAGCAGGCCAATTACACTTTTGTCTGCCTAGCAT
>CAMYEY010000108.1 GCA_947254895.1 uncultured Clostridia bacterium | reverse complement strand
ATATAACCGAGAGAATTGGCGGCATCAAAGGCATTTAGCATAGAACGACCAACCATGGCCACTTTTTTGTTAAATTGCTCAGCTGCTGTGATGATCTGCTGCATCCTGAAAATATTTGACGAAAAGGTTGAAACAAAAATCCGCCCCTTAATCTTGGCAAAGAGGTCAGCAAAGGTTTCACCTACTATCTGTTCGGAGGGGCTAAAACCAGGGACCTCAACATTGGAGCTTTCAGCAAACATGGCCAGGAGCCCTTCGCTACCGATCTGGGCAATTCTTTGTAGATCTATCGGTTCTCCGTGAACCGGTGTATAGTCAATTTTAAAGTCACCGGTATGGAAGATATTTCCGATAGGGGTTTCGATTAAAAGGGCACAGGCATCGGCTATGCTGTGGTTGACATGGACAAATTCTACGTTAAAACAACCTGCCCGGACCCGGTCCCCGTCTCTAACCACGTGGAGGTCCGGATTTTTAATGGCAGTGCCTTGGTCTCTGGCTCCCTTGCCGGAATCGTTAATCTTATTCTCAACCAGCTTCATGGTCATGGCAGTGCCGTAAACCGGAACCTTGTGTTCTCTTAAAAACCAGGTGATAGCTCCGATATGATCCTCATGGCCATGGGTCAAAAAGATGGCCCGAACCCGATCTTTTTGGTTTTTTAACCAGGAAAAATCGGGTATGATCAGGTCTACTCCCGGCATATCCTCGTCCGGAAAACCAATACCCACATCCACAACAATTATATCGTTACCCCATTGAAAGGCGGTCATGTTTTTGCCAAATTCACGCATCCCTCCCAAGGGGACAATCTTTATCCTTGATTCTGAGCCGAATAGGTCAGGATGTTTTTCACTAGGATTTTTTTTCATCTTGCTTAGCCTCTTCCTATACCTCATAGATAGAATATTTATATATCATTATTAATTCCAATCAAGCAGCTTAGCCTCGATTAAGAACAGAAGTTGCTGGCTGCTTGTGGTTTACACGCTAAATTGAATATCTTTCATTGTAACAGATTTAAGGAAGATAGGTTAATGGGCTGGAGTTCGAAATTACCGAAGCCAGGCTCCGTTGGTATGGTTAGGCCCGTAAGGAGTTGACAAAAAGGGATCCAGCATTGACTATATAGCTTGTAGGGAGGGAAAGGCATATGAAAAATATTCTTATGAAAACCATGGGTCTTGTGTTAGCCCTGGTTGTAGTTTTGGGTCTTTGTATCGGTGGTCAGCCGGTTAGCGCGGAAGATGATCTGGTCCAACTCGATTTAACTTTTGACTATGCTCCAGAACCGGGAAAAGGTCATACATGGGTGGGAGGATCTGGACCTTCTACACCATTAGAGCAGACCATGGTGGATAGTTGGGAGAAGCTTCCCATCAAGGTTACCGACTCAGAGGGAAATGTATACGAGGTACCCAGAGAATATCATTTTGGACGTGGAACAAACTATCTTAAAGACGGCGGTAAGTATAAAGAAGGTGAAGAGCTGACGATTGAAGTCGATCCTTCCGGTTTGCCGGACGGCTACCATGTATCTTGGCATGGTGATGATTCATACCATAAAGTTGAATATCTCGCAGGATACTACAAGATGAAGTATACGATTCATAAGGCCAATATGAATGCAAAACTCTTCTACATCCCGATTGGTAAGATGACTACAAAGTTTTACATGATGGGTGGAACAAGCACGAGCGGTGACAGTCCGGTTATCAGGGTGGTAAACAAGGATAACTCCGTTGATTTTCCGGCAGAACCTACAAAGGAAAATTTACATTTCGGCGGTTGGTTTACAAGGTCAGGCGACTATCATAGGATCTGGACTGCCGAAGATAGTTTTTCAGACCTTAACAGAGACTGGTGGCAATACAATGATGTCAGAATTGATCCTTTGTATGATGGTTTCTTTGTCCTGAGAGCGCAGTGGAACGCCCATGTTACGTTTGACTCCGATGGCGGCAGCCCGGTCGAGACAGCTGTAGTAGAAGAAGGTACAAGAGTTTCATACCCTGCCATGCCGACAAAGGAAGGTGCCAGCTTCCTCTATTGGCAAGATGAAAACGGTGATCCCTATGATTGGTCAAAGCCGGTTACCAAGGATATGAAGTTAAAAGCTATCTGGCAGGAGGAACCTGAAGATAGTGATATGGTCAACATAACTTTTAATGCCAGCGGCGGTAAATGGCCGGACAATGACCCGGTTAAAGTGGTTCAGGCTAAGAAGGGTGATGATGTTGCCCTGTTAGCTGCTCCCGTGAGGGAGGGTTACACTTTTCAGTTTTGGAGAGGGGAGGCCTACCTACCCGGTGACACCTATAAGGTAGAACCTGGCCATACCTTTGTAGCTGTTTGGGCATCCAATACACCGGCCAATCCTTGCGATGACTCCAAGACACCTCCGGTAAATCCAGGCAATAACTCACAGTATCCAGAAATTCCACTTCAGCCACAAGGTCAGTCAGACACCCAACGGGTCGTTAAAAAGACCTTACCACCAACAGGTGAAGTTGCGAGCTCATCTTATTATGCTTTAGCTCTTCTTGTTATAGCAGGTGGTGCACTAGTTCTGAAAAGAAAAGGTAAAACAGAACAGTGATAAATAGATTAGGCATAAGTTTATTAAATATAAAACAGCGGCTCACTCTTGTTTTGAAGATGAGTCGCTATTTTTATTCTGCTCTATTCGGTTTTTATTCTCTGGTTTTGGCTTCTAGTTTTGGTTCGGCCTCGGCTCTTGACTTGGCCTCAGCTGTGGCGGTTCTAGCAAGATGGTAATTTTTATATTCTTACCATCTTAGCTTTCCTGCCATCCAACCCCTGGATCTGGCCATAATAACAAGACGGTAACTTAGTGCCCCTTACCATCTTAAGATTTTGACCAGACTACTCTCAGTCCTCTAGGTTAGATAAGGTTTCTCAATCCACAAAAAAGACGTAGGCGGATAGTATCCGTAACTACGTCCTTTAATGGCATCGTACACCAAAACGAAAAAAATCCACTCGGAAAGATTACTCGGGTGTATTTGGGTGAAAAATTGAAAGTTGGGTGCAATATCTAAAGAAATAATGGTATGATTTCTTTAGATATGGAGGTGTCTTATGCCAAGAATTCAATCTAGCACAGATTTAAGAAACGGTTACAACGAGATCTCTACTTTCTGTAATGAAACCGATGAACCTGTCTTCATCACAAAAAACGGTCGTGGAGACTTAGCTGTGATGAGCATTTCACTTTATGAACAGCTGATTCATAAAGACGAACTATATCGTCTGCTCCAAGAGGCAGAAGAAGACTTCAAAGCCGGGCGTGAAATGACCTTCGAGGAGTCCATAAAAAAGGCACGTGAAGCTATAACAAATGGAACATTATAAAATCCTAGTCAGTGAAGAATACCATCAGGATCTTCAGAAGATCCTCCACTATATTCTGCACGACCTCAGTGCTCCCTTGGCTGCTACTGATTTTCTTGATGCAATAGAGGATACGGTACAAGGGCTGGCTTCAATGCCTTATCGTTTTGAAATGGTAAGGGATGAGACGCTGAACCGTAAGGGGTATCGTAAATGTATCATTAAGAACTATTTACTGTTCTATAAAGTATTCGAAGAAGAAAAGACTGTCCGAATTTATCGTCTCATCTATGCAAGAAGAAACTGGGTGCATCTACTTTAATGCTTTACCGTCTGCCTCCTCGCTCCGCATGGATCTTCGAGTGACAACTCGTACAAAGCGCCATGAGATTTTCTTCATCATGCGTTCCACCGTCCGCTAAGGGAGGACATCCGGTTCTTCGGTGTACGATTCTGATTTTATAATTTTTCAAAAAAGTATTGACTACGACGTTACGTCATAGTTTATATTGATGTTACACGAGGAGGTAACTCATATGAGAACGATACATGAAGTGAGCGAATTAGTGGGAGTGAGTATACGCACTCTGCAATACTACGACAAAATAGGTCTTTTTCATCCTTCAGAATATACAAAATCAGGCTACCGCCTGTATGACGATACAGATTTAGAGCGGATGCAGCAGATTTTGTTGTTTCGAGAGTTGGAATTTCCGTTGAAGGAT
>CAMYEY010000107.1 GCA_947254895.1 uncultured Clostridia bacterium | reverse complement strand
TATCCAGGACGTCTCGTGGGCTCGGAGATGTGTATAAGAGACAGCTTTATATGTTTTCATTTTGCCTCCTAAAAATTTTTATTAAGTCTTTAATTTATGTAATTTCTTTAGTTATTCATCCTATTATTTGGTGCGTTCGATTGAGATAATCCTGACATCCCCTTTAAGCTCTTCTTTAGCCAAACAAGATGCTGCTAACATCGCTACCAGTTCTTCCTCAGCATCATCTGCAAGTTGTGGGCTGGCAACAGCTAGTTTAGGCTTATTTATTCCCTCTTCTGCCCTACTAGGCAGGAGTTTGAGCAAGGAGATAATGACAGCCAGTAAAATCAAAATGACGAAAACGATCAACATGGATAATAGGGCAAGTGGTATTCCGTCCAAAATAGAAAATGTATTCGTTAACATAGATACTTCCTCCCTAACCACGTGGTGGAATCATGCGGAAAGCAACCGGACCGTCATTTGATTTAGCCGGCTGAGCCTTTTTAGTTTCAGCCTTATCCGATTTTTGCTCTTGCACACCAAGGTAAAAGTTTTTAACCGGCTCTGGAAAGATTGCGTAGGCAACCACTTCCTCTTCTTTGGCCTCACGGCCGAGGAATTCTTCCATCTGAGCTTTCATATCATCATATATCAGAGGCAGATCCTCAGGTGGAACCGGGGTCTTTTTCTCCGTGACCTGGGCCATAATCTGATCTACAATCTTCTGGTCTAATTTTCCAGGTGCCCTACCATATAAACCTTGGACATAGTTCTTGATCTCATTAGGTACCATTTTGTAGCGTTCACCTAAAAGAACATTTAAAACAGACTGAGTGCCTACCATTTGAGAAAGTGGAGTTACCAATGGCGGATAGCCCATATCCTTACGGACAGAAGGAACTTCCTTTAACACATCGGTAAACTTATCCGCTGCTCCCTGTTGCTCCAGCTGGCTTAAAAGATTGGATAGCATACCACCCGGGACTTGGTATTGTAAAATTTTAGGATTTGGAATGAGCGACCTTGTTCTCAGGTCACCGGATTCTATGTACTTATTGACTATAGAATTGGCCAGTTCATAAGCGTCGCTTAGAGCATCCATATCAAGATCCACTTCTCGATTGGTCAGCTTTGCAATCTCCAACAAAGTCTCATCTGCTAAATGGCCTGTGCCACCTGAGAAAGGTGAAATACAACCATCAACAATATCTACCCCTGCTTTCATAGCCTGTTCCATAACCAGAGTGGTTGCGTTAGCAGTAGTATGTGAATGGAGTTCGATTGGCAAATCTGTTGCCTTTTTCAGAGCTGAAACCAACTCATAGGAGTTTTGCGGGGTGATAATACCAGCCATATCTTTGATACAGATCGAATCAGCTCCCATATCCTCGAACTTTTTAACCAAGTTTACATAATATTCATTGTTGTGAACGGGACTAACTGTATAAGGAATTGCAGCCTGTAGAATACCACCATGTTTTTTTACAAACTTGAAGGCATTACGCAGGTTATCGGGATCGTTCAAGGCATCAAAAACCCTCAAAATATCAATACCGTTCTCAATTGTCAGTCGAATAAAACGTTCCAAAATATCGTTATCATAATGGTGATAGCCAACCACATTTTGCCCACGTAAAAGCATTGATAACTTTGTGTTTGGAGCCGCTTTTTTAATCTCTCTAAGATTCTCCCAGGCACTCTGTTTTAAGAAGCGGTAAGCAGAGTCAAATGTTGCTCCACCCCAAACCTCCAATGAGTGAAAGCCGACCTTATCTAAGGCGGCAACGAGGGAGAGAATGTCTTCACGCTTCATCCGTGTTGCGAGGATCGATTGATTTCCATCGCGCACGGTCACGTCTTGAATTCCAAGTTTACCCATGTCCTCTCCTTTTATACCTATTTAAAATTATTGCACTACAGCAAGTATGGCAAAACGATTCAGTTTTGGCCGCCTGCATTATAGCACTTTGACTAAGGTAGAACAAACCGGATCAGCCCTAGGACCGAGTCGGTAGCTTGCCTGAATAGGGCGTTACCGTTCAGCTATGATTATTATAAATTGAGAGTCTGGTTTTTCCCTCGGCTGGCCTCGGATGGCCGGAAAGATAGGATGGTAACTTTTTAAAAGTTACCGTCTTATTATAATCGCCTAATTCCTTCCTTCGCTGGTAGGAAAGATAAGATGGTAAGGATTTTAAAGTTACCGTCTTGCTATAATGACCAAGGGAACGGTCCATTCGGCTAAAAAACAAAGACGGTAACGACTTTACAATTACCATCTTATTATATTTGTCTAATCCAAAGGCAAACGGGTCAAATAGTAAAGATCGTAACAATCCTAAAGTTACCATCTTACTAAAATCACCAGACCCGACTTTGCACCAAGTTGGGACAAATTTAAAAGATAACTAACCCAAGCTTCAAGGTCTAATTCAGGATTTAGCAGAAAGCTTTCTTTTGATTTTATAAGCACTAAGCAGCCCGATTATCAAAGAGCTAGGAAAACCTGTTGATATATTACCCGGGCTAAAGTTCTTTCTCTCTAAGAAGAAATTTCCATCTTGAAAATGAAGTCTATATTCAAAGAGTCCTGAGAAAAACTGTTGAGAAAAATCCTCTGAGTAAAAAGTATTGCCGATCAGTTTCTTATAATGGTCTTTAAAATAAAAGCTGTCATTTCCCAGCACTAACAGCTGGCTCCCCTCCCCATATTCGCCAAGAATCGCAACAAAACCATCGATCTTGTCTACTGTTTTGATGTCAATATTTATACCATTCCTTTTTAATTCCTGCTCAATTTGGTCAAGATCTGAGAAATCCTTAATAGAAATGGTATAGGTCAAAGCTGCCACAATAAAACTGCTTAAGACAAAGGCTATGCAGGCAACCACCAATCCCCCTAGTAGGGATGTAAGAAATACTAAGACCTTGTTAAACGTCTTCATCCGAACAAGCAATCCTTTCTGGCTAGAATACGATTTGATTGAAAAGAGAATTTTTGAAATAGACCTGAGTAAATCTGTAAGCCGGGTTCTGTCTTAGACAACCATCTATCTAGACCCAGGATTCCGCCTGGGTTCCAGCCACCTCCTCGAAACTTGCGGGCCACAAACTTGTTTCTCCACGGTGTTGCTTCGGACGGGGTTTACACGGCCAGCATGTTACCATGCTGCCGGTGAGCTCTTACCTCACCATTCCACCCTTGCCGATTGCTCGGCGGTTTATTTTCTGTTGCACTTTCCTTAAGGTCACCCTCACCGGGAACTGCCCGGCGCCCTTGCCCTATGAAGCCCGGACTTTCCTCACCTACTGGCTTTCACCATATAGCCGCGGTTGTCCGACTTACTCAGATCTTAGTTGATTATAAAGGATTCCCGGATTTTCCACAAAATTAATCTGGGGAAAGGCGGCTCGTAGTTGGTCTGCTAAAAGAGGAATAACAGTCTGTTCCGAAGCTCCGTGGCCGGCAGCAAGTAGGGCTATCCCCCTCTCCTCCAGCATAACCGAAACATGGTGTTTAATTTCTCCGGTCACCAGGACCTCTACCTTGTTTTCCAGCAAAAGGGGGATCCAGCTTTCGTCGAAAGCTCCCGGTGTGAAGGCCAACTTCTGCACAGGTCTATCACGGTCTGTATTCGTTTGGCAAGAGGTTGAAAGGTTACGGTCAAAAAAGGCTTGTAATACACTCAAGAGAACAGGCTGGTCAAGGTCAACCAGTCTCCCCTGGCCAACCTTGGGATTGTGAAGGTCAGCGGATAAAACTTTAAGATCTTTTTTATAGGTCAGACCCTGCAAGGCTGCCTGTAGAAAGGAAACAGCCACCCCGGCTTCTGCCGCATCCAGGTTGGTGTGGCTAGAAAAAACTGTAATGCCGGCTGCAGCCAGGTCTAAGAGGAGTTTTTGTTCCGGATTATCAGCCATGAGCTTCTGGATAGGGGCAAATAAAAAAGGATGGTGGCTGATGATAAGGTTACAGTGATTTTGCTTGGCTAAAGACAGGGCCTTGTTAGTCAGGTCGAGGGTCAAAAGGACACCCTCTGTTTCATCTGATAAGCAACCGAGGGTCGGTCCAGTCGGGTCCCAGGACTCAGCTAGATTATAGGGTGCCAGTCGGTCAACTTCAGCAAATATATCTTGGTGTTTAATCATATCT
>CAMYEY010000106.1 GCA_947254895.1 uncultured Clostridia bacterium | reverse complement strand
GATTATCCAGGACGTCTCGTGGGCTCGGAGATGTGTATAAGAGACAGTGTTGAGAGAGTTGGTTCAGATTGCCCGTAAATTGCTTGGTCATGTTAAGGAAAGGGACCAGGATTGAGAGTGAAAAAGCTAGGCCGGAGAGGGAGGGGTTGGGCAAATCGGATAGAAGAAAGAGGCCTCCAAGACTGGCAACCAGGACATAGATGACATTACCGATATTTAGTATGATGGGGCCGAGGGAGTTAGCATAGGCATTGCCAAGAAAGGCATCCTGGCAGAGTTGCCGGTTAAGTCTTGCAAAGTCTTCCTTAGCTTGATCTTCATGAGAAAAAACTTTGATGACCTTTTGTCCGTTCATCATTTCTTGGATAAAGCCCTCGGTCTTAGCCATGGACTCTTGCTGGCGGATAAAATACTTACCGGCATTGCCGGCAATTTTGCGAGACACCCCAATCATGAGGACGATTCCGACCAAAATAATCAGGGTCATGCTGATGCTGTACCAAATCATGATGGCCAAAATACTGACAAGGATTATTCCGCAGCGGATGAGGTTAGGGAGGACTTCTTGTACCAACTGCCGTATAGTGTCGATGTCGTTTGTAAAGTGACTCATGATTTCGCCGTGCTTGTGACTATCAAAATAAGATAGGGGGAGGTCTTGCATACCATTAAAAAGCTGGCAGCGGACCTTATGTAAAAAGCCCTGGCTAATGGTCGGCATGATCTGGGTTTGCAGGGTCATCAGGCAGATGGAGAAAATGTAGAGACCAATCAAAATTCCGATCAAGGGTAAAATTTCAGTTTTAGCCAGGTCCCAACTGAACTCCTGCCGGCTGACATATTGGCCGATAAGTGTTAAGACTTTTTGCTGGAAGATGGCCGGTATGGCGCTAATTACTGAGGAGACCAGGACACAAAAGAGACTGAGAGGGAGGAGGACTGGATAGGATTGGAAGAGCATTTTAAGGAGACGAACCAGGACCTTGCCCTGCCCCTTGTGCTTAGAATGAGTCTTTTTTATCTCTCGATCCTTCGATTGAGCTCTAGACTTAGCTTTAGACATCCTCTCTTCCTCCTTGAACTTGCTGGGATTCGATTTCTTGATAGATTTGACAGCGGCCCATTAAATCCTCATGTTTACCTTGATCGACGATTTGTCCGTTCTCCATCAGAATGATGAGGTCGGAGTCCTCAACCGAGGCCACCCTCTGGGCTATGATGATCTTCGTCGTGTTGGGCAGGTAGTCACGAAAAGCCTGTCGGATCAGGGCATCGGTTTTGGTATCAACGGCTGAAGTTGAATCATCTAAAATTAAAATTTTAGGCTGCTTGAGGAGGGCTCTAGCTATGCAGAGGCGCTGCCTTTGGCCGCCGGAGACATTGCTACCTCCTTGTTCAATCTTGGTATCATATTGCTGGGGGAGGGCCATGATAAAATCGTGGGCCTGGGCAATCTTACAGGCCTGGACCAGGTCAGCATCAGAAGCTTCGGCATTGCCCCAACGGAGGTTTTCCTTGATGGTTCCCGAGAACAATAGGTTTTTTTGTAGGACAAAGGATACTGAGTCCCTGAGGGTTGTCAAGTCATAAGCTTTAACATCATGGCCGGCTACTAGGACCTGCCCGGTCGTTGCGTCATAAAGCCTGGGAATGAGCTGGACCAGGGAGGATTTACCATCTCCTGTTCCACCTAAAATGCCTACCGTCATGCCGGATTTAATCTTTAGATTTATATCTGTCAAGGCTTTCTTTTCAGCCTTGCTGGAGTACTTAAAGTTGACAGACCTAAATTCGATAGATCCATCTCCCACTTTCTTGAGGGGTGAGTCAGGCGAAACAATGGTGGATTCTGCGTCCAAAACTTCTTGGATCCTCCGCATAGATTCAGCCGAAATAGTGAGAAGGACATAGATCATGGTGAGCATCATCAGCTGGATCATGATCTGAATACCATAGGTCAGCATGGCTGAAATCTCGCCAACCCCAATCAGTTTGCCCCCGGATGTGATGATTAGTTTTGAACCGAGGACCAGGATGAAGGCCAGGTTAAAGTAGACGCAAAACTGCATGAGAGGGGAGTTGAGGGCAACAATTCTGGAGGCTCTGGTAAAGTCTGACCGGATTTCATCGGAACTCTTGGCAAATTTTTCTTTTTCAAATTCTTCCCGGGCAAAGCCTTTGACTACCCGCATTCCGCGGACATTTTCTTCGATGGCCTCATTCAGTTTGTCATATTTCTTGAAAATTCGGCGAAAATTCGGGAGGGCAGACCTGATGATTAGACCAAGGCCGACAAGCATGATTGGGATGATGATTACGAAGGAGCTTGCTAGAAGGCCACCCATGTAATAAGCCATAATAAAGGAAAACAGCATAACCAAGGGCCCTCTGATCATGGTCCTGATGACCATCATGTAGGAGATTTGAACATAGCTTACATCTGTAGTCAGCCGGGTTACCAGAGAGGCAGAGGAAAAGTGGTCGATCGTATCAAAAGAGAATGTTTGAATTTTTGCAAAAATATCCTCACGTAAATTTTTAGCAAAACCGGTTGAGGCCTTGGCAGAAGTTATTCCGGCAAGACCACCGCAAGCCAAGGAGGCAAGGGCCATGAGAAGCAAGACCAGGCCCTGCTTGATGACAAAACGCATGTCTCCATCCAGCTTTTCTAGTTGATTAATTAAGTTAGCCGTTACGAAAGGGATTAGACAACCGATCACAGCTTCCAGGGTAATTAAAATGAGGGTATATAAGGAGGTCCACTTATACTCCCTAAGACTTTTCAGAATTTTTTTGAACATATTTGCAACTCCTAAACTTACACGAAATCATTCTAACAATTGATGATGAATTGTAAAGTTTAATCATAATCCTAATTATCTGCCTGCAAGATTTTTATAGGATCAGTATGGAACCTGTTCTCTTAATATGATTGACAATTTTGAGCATAGCTTAAAAGAGTTAGAATCTAGGACTAGACACATGTATAATGGAATAAGAAATAAAATTTATAAGGAGGATATTATGAAATTTAACAAAGTGGTTGTTTTAGGTGGCGGTGTTTTGGGAACACAAATAGCTTTGATGTCTGCTTATACAGGCCACAACACAACGATCTGGCTCCGGAGCGAAGGGTCAATCGGTAGGACAGAGCCCAAGGTAGAGCGTTATACACAGTTGATGCTGGAAGACTTAGCTAAGGCTAAATTTCTTCTGAATAATCCTATGGGAGCCTATGTCTATCCTAGAGGTTTGATCCGTGACTGGGCTGCCATGACAGAAGAAAAGATTGACCAAATGCTAGCTGAAGCTAAGAAAGATTTAACAGAAAAGCTCCATTTGGAACTTGACCTGAAAAAGGCCCTGAAAGATGCTGACATTGTGATCGAATCGATGGCGGAAAATCCCCAGGCTAAGATCGAGATGTATGAAAAAATTCGTGACCTAATGGAAGAAAAAACCATCTTGTGTACGAATTCATCAACCCTGCTACCTTCGACCTTTGCTGACCATACAGGAAGACCCGAGAAATATATGGCCCTGCATTTTGCCAATGAGATTTGGAAGCATAATACAGCTGAATGTATGGGACATCCAGGGACAGCTAAAGAGATCTACGATGCGGTTGTTAGCTTCGCTGATGAAATCAACATGGTTCCGATTAGACTCCATAAAGAACAACCAGCCTATGTCTTGAATTCTCTGTTGGTTCCCTTGCTCGATGCGGCATCACAGTTATGGGGTAAAGGTGTTGCAGATCCTGAAACTATCGATTTAACCTGGCGTTTGGCAACCGGTGCACCGGCAGGACCTTTCCAGATCATGGATGTTGTCGGTCTCGAGACGGTCTACAATATCAGTTCCATGAAGCCGGATGCTAAGGACCCGGAATCCTTGACCCATAAAATTTTGCAAATGGTCAAGGAAAAGATTGACAAGGGTGAAACCGGTGTCAATGCCGGTAAAGGCTTCTACGATTACAAAAATAAAGCTTAGTGACTTTACCATTGCTGGCTTGACAGTTTTTTGAAAATCGGCATGGGTCTTTACAACAGGCCCGTGCCGGTTAAAATCAGTACACTTACAGGTCTAAAAAGAACAAATGGGGAAAAGTATGGAGAAGGTTATCCAAAGATTACAGGGGGCTATCCAGATACCTACCTGTTCACAGTCAGATCCGGCCAACACAGACTGGACAGCTTTTGCTGAATTTATCAATTATTTAGAAAAAAGTTACCCTGAGGTCCACAAGCAGCTAG
>CAMYEY010000105.1 GCA_947254895.1 uncultured Clostridia bacterium | reverse complement strand
AACCCACGACCTATTCATTACGAGTGAATTGCTCTACCCCTGAGCCACTCAGGCAGTCTATCTATAAAACTTCTTTATAGATTAATGGTGGAGATGACGGGAGTTGAACCCGTGTCCGAAATCGCTTTAAAAAGAGTTTCTCCGAGTGCAGTCATTATTTTCAAATTCCCTTTCTCAAGTCCTCTAATGACAAAGTACCTAAAAAGGTAGCTTAATGTTTACAATCAGACCTCAAAGCTTTGGTTTGAAGGTTTACCTATTTAACCTCCTACAGGTAAGGTCTGCAAATCAAACTCAACATCCCGGTTGCAGATCACCAAGTGCCGAGTGCAGGCTTAAACTAAGCAGCTGCTAATACAGGTTGTTCATCTGCATTTAAATGTTTTCCGCTTTTTTAAGAGGCCAACGGAACCCTCTACTCGCTACTCTAATCTCGACAACCCCGTCGAAACCAGTGCATCCCCATGGGAAAATTATTTTAGCAGAAGCATTAAAAATTTACAAATAGCAAATAGACATGAGATCGTGTCTATTTGCTATTTGTCAGTTAGCTACTATCCTTAAATGAAAAGCTGGACCAGTTGATTAAACAAGGTACAAATTATGATTCCCGATAGGGTTGGAACCAGGAAGGAGATAAAGGTCCATTTCCAACTTTGGGTTTCTTTATGGATGGTTAGGAGGGTAGTACCACAGGGCCAATGCATGACTGTAAAGAGGAGGACAGAAATAGCAGTTACCCAGGTCCAGCCGTTGTCGACTAGCAGGTTAGCAAGAGCAGCTCCCTCAAGTTCGACCAGACCTGTTCCCTGAGCCAAATAGATCATGATAATGATCGGCATAACAATTTCATTGGCGGGAAGACCTAGGATAAAGCCGGTAAGAATTGCCCCATCCATACCCATGGCATGGCCTATGGGACTCAAAGCATTAGTTAGGTGGGTTAGCAAGGTACTACCGCCATAGCTGTTGTTGTTGAGAAGCCAAATGATCAAACCGGCTGGAGCCGCTGTTGTAACAGCCCTTCCCAAGACTTTGATTGTCCTGTCAAAAAGGCTGCGGACAATAACCCTGCCTATCTGGGGTTTCCTATAAGGAGGTAACTCTAAGGTGAAAGAGGAGGGAACACCCTTAAGGGCAGTCATCGAAAGAATTTTTGAGCTTAAAAATGTCATGCCGATTCCAAAAACCAAGACCAAGACTAAAACCAGGGCACCGAGAAAAGACTTAAGTGGTCCTATCGTTCCTCCTAAGAGAAAAATACTAATAACGGATATGAGGACCGGAAAGCGGCCATTACAGGGTGAAAAGTTATTGGTAATTATTGCAATAAGCCTTTCTCTCGGTGAATCAATGATTCTGGCTCCGGTTACACCGGCGGCATTACAGCCAAAACCCATACACATGGTTAAGGCCTGCTTACCGCAAGCTTGACAACTCTTAAATACCTTGTCTAGGTTAAAAGCAACCCGCGGAAGATAACCAAAGTCTTCTAAGAGGGTGAACATGGGGAAGAAGATAGCCATGGGGGGAAGCATTACCGAGATAACCCAGGCCAGGACATTATAAACCCCATGTATAAGCATATCGATCAAAAAGGGTGGAGTCCCTATGGCTACTGCAGCCTTGGCCAGCACATCTTCAAAACCAAAGAGCAGGTTAGCAAGTAGCTCGGAGGGGAAATTGGCACCGGTAATGGTTATCCAGAATACCAAAAGGAGAATCAATAGCATAATGGGAAATCCGGTAGCCTTGCTGGTAAACAGTTTATCTAGTTTACGGTCTCTCCTGTCACTGGGTAGGTCCGGCTCAGTGACCACATCATCAGTTACAAGAATGGAGTATTGGATAAAACTTTCTACTATTGCGTCTTTAACATCATTTTCAGTTTTACCACAAGATGCTAGGTACTTTCTATACTGGGCCAAGCCCTCTTTAATTTGCTCTTTACCGGTCAAGTCATAATTTAAATAATCCTGTAAAGAGTTTTTAAAGCTTTTATCTCCGTCAAGAATCCTGGCCGCTAGCCAGCGGCTATCTAGCTGCTTAATATCCTGTCTTTTCACTAAAGGTTGGAGGATTTTAATACCCTCTTCGACAAAATCAGGGTAGACTATATCCAGGGGTATCTGGTCTGCATTAAAAGCCTCTTGGATGGCCTTCTGGAGATCTTCAAGTCCCTGTTTGCTTCGAGCAGCTGTGCCTATAACCGGAACACGTAGTCTTTCAGACAGGAGAGTAAGATTTAAGTCTATATTACGCTTGTTAGCCTCATCCATGAGGTTGGCGCAGACAATAACCTTTTTGCCGCTTTCGATGACCTGCAAGACGAGGTTCATGTTACGAATAATAGAAGTGGCGTCAGACACAATGACGACAACATCAGGATCACCGAAACAAATAAAATCACGAGCGACTTCCTCTTCTGCAGACCTGGCGATTAAAGAGTAACTTCCCGGCACATCCACCAGGATATAACCCTGGTCTTGAAAATTATAATAACCCTGGGCATTTTCAACTGTCTTGCCAGGCCAGTTACCGGTATGCTGTTTTAATCCGGTAAGGGCATTAAAAACGGTAGATTTACCCGTATTGGGGTTTCCTGCTAAGGCGATTACTCTATCAGAAGGGTCTCGCTTTTCAACCTTAAGCTTGCTGTTTTCTTCAACTTTTAATAGTGACTTTTCTTTATCCAACATCTTATTCCTCAACACAAATTTTAAGCTTATGTCTCCTTTGTATAGACACGCAAACTAATATATTTAATTTAAGTCCAATTCTCCAAGAAGCTGACCTGAATCTTCCTCTCGGAGGGCAATTATCGTATTACTAATCCTAAAGGATTTCGGGTCACCAAGGGGGCTTACCCCGATACAAGTGACCCTGTTCCCTGGAACAAAGCCCAGATCTTGCAGACGCCTTCGGATGCTACCAGAGGCATTAAGTTCAGTTATAATGGCAGTTTCACCCACATCTAGTTGGCACAGTAATTTTTTTCTCATACAGCATCCTCAACACATAATTTATTAGATCATGCTCTTGAACAAGCAAAAGTTCAAAAGACAAATTGTTAGGTACACCTAACATCATGGCCATTCTACTCCTGCTTAATATAAAAGTCAAAATAAGTGAAAAAAATGATTTCAACTCTTGACAAAGATTTTCCCTTTGCTAAAATGAAAACCGTTTTCAAATTTGAAATAAGATGATACTAGATTTGCAAGTCGTTAAGCAAGCAAGGAAAGGTGGTCAATGTGGCTAAGTATAGGACAAGTCAAAAAGTTGAATTGTTGGAGTACCTAAAGTCCAGAACCGGACAACATGTGACGGTCAATGAGATCATGGAACACTTTCGGCAGTTGGATATTAAAATTGGCATGACAACTATATACCGCCACCTTAACAGCTTGGTTGAATTAGGGACCGTCAAAAAGTTTTTTATTGATGATAAAACCGGTTCTTGCTTTGAATATGCAGAAGACGGATGTCAGGAATTTAAACATGATCATTTTCACCTGAAGTGTGAAAGGTGTGGTCGTCTGATTCACTTTGAGTGTGTAGAAGTTACTGCACTCAAAGAACATGTGGAAGCTGAGCATGGTTTTTTGTTGGACCCTGAACGGACAGTTTTTTATGGCCTCTGCCGTGCTTGTTTAAGTCAGCAATAAAGTAAATTTATTGACGAATAGGAGTATATAAAGTGAAAAAAATTATTAGTTTAGTTATTAGTTTAATGCTTATTTTGACGAGTTTAGTAGCTTGTCAGCATGATAATGGTACTGATACTGCTACCGGTTCCAATCCAACTGCTGAGATGCAAGACACAGCAAGGCCTGACGGTAACCAAGGTCGTTTGTCGATTGTTACCACTATTTTCCCTCAGTATGATTTTGTACGTCAGATAGTTGGTGATAAGGCTGATGTCACCATGCTCTTGAAACCGGGAGCTGAGAGTCATTCTTATGAACCTACACCACAGGATATCAAGACTATCCAAGACTCTAATTTATTTATCTATACGGGTGGAGAGAATGATACCTGGGTTGAAAGTATCTTAAAATCAACAGATGGCCAAGGCCCTAAGACAATGCGTCTGGTAGACCTGGTAGATACAGTATCTGAAGAAGTAGTCGAGGGAATGGAGCATGACCATGACCACGATCATGACGATGACCATGACCACGATCATGACGATGACCATGACCACGATCACGACCATGACCACGATCACGATGACGACCACGATCACGACCATGACCACGAGTTAGATGAGCATGTATGGACCTCACCTGTAAAAGCTATAG
>CAMYEY010000104.1 GCA_947254895.1 uncultured Clostridia bacterium | reverse complement strand
ATCAAATTCTTGCTCATCATCATTTAACCCGGAAGTTTTGACTTTAACAATTACCTTTTGATCCATTGTCGGCTGCTCTCCCCCCTGGGCCTTGGTCACAAGGGGAAAGGTGATAGCCGTCACCACTAAAAGGCATAACAGTAAAAGTAACATGGATTTCGTGTTACCGTAATTTGTCTTAGTTTTGCCGTTCTTCAACATGCTTTTCTCACTTTTAATCCGTTTATCCATAGCATCACCTCTTAAGTTCAGATTGAATGTCTATTTATCAATACAGTCCTTATTTTATAAATTTTCCACTTATAAATTTGAAACATCATGTATTATACACATTGGCTCGTATTGTACCACATATCTCACGAGCTATTGACTGTTTTCTCGCAAAAATGTTAATAATGTTAATAACTTTGTGTATAACTATTGTGACAAGCCTTTGTCGACTTTACGTTCTCTAAAAGCCCAAGGCCAAGCTATCCTATTTTATAAACTAACTAGCAAGCAAAACAAACATATATTCAACAACTCTAGAATTTAGCCCTGACCACTGTGATTACCGCCTATTTTTCAGTTTGTTTTTCAGAAGACCTGTCCTTCCCAGGAGTACAAGTTAGAAAGGCGTCATTACATCTTTGCAAAACAAAGTGAAAAAAACGAAAATCCCTCCAGGCTATACTTTATTCAGAGGCTTTCCGTCTAGGGCTCTTGAAATAATGGTAAAGCGTGCATTTTAGCCCACCGTTATAGAGTTTTCGACGCTTATCCGCGGCTCTACCAAGCTCTTCTTCGAGTTTTTCATCAGAACTGATCAGAGACAAACGAAGTCCGGGCTTGAGTTCATGTGTCGTCGTAAAACAAAGGCTAGCTAAACTTTTAGCAATTTTTTTAGCAGCAGCGGGGTTGTCTAGCCTTTCTCCGTAGGGAGGATTGCCGCAGATCAACACCCTATCAACAGAAAATCTTCGAGTTAGCTCTTCCAGTTTAGCCTGGTGGATATCTTTCTGAAAAATCTCCAACATTTTAGCGACCCCAGCCCGTTTGGCATGGGCAAGTGTCATGGCTAGGGCTTCTTCAGATATATCCGAGGCAAAAATCCGTGGTCTTTGTCCGGGCAGCAGAAAATCATGCCTCTCATCAGCTTCTTCACAGAGCTTGAAATCTTCCCGGTATAAGAGAGACTTACCCTTGGCAAGCTTTCTCTGTCTGACAAAGCACTTTTGACCAATTATCTGGTATTTTTCAGCAGCAAATTTCCTGCCAAGTCCCGGAGCAGTCTCCGTAGCCACCAGGGCCGCCTCTATCGGAAAAGTACCACTGCCGCAAAAGGGGTCCCAAAGAACCTCCCTGTTAGCAATATTTTTTTTGTAGAAAGACAGAGCCAAAATTGCCGCTGCTAGGGTCTCTCTTAAGGGTGCCTTGTGGCTAATCGGGCGATAACCACGTTTATGCAGGGGGTCTCCACTAGTCTCCAAAAAAATCTGCACAGAATCTTTGACCAGTGCAAACTGAATGCGATTTATGCCCTTTTTAGGATTTTCCTCCAATTTGAGCTTGTCTCCACGCCCAGCTCTCCGGCCTTTGTCCCGCCCCTCCCCCGGCCTTGACTCAAGCATTCGGTCAACAATGGCTTTCTTGATAATCCTCTGACAGGCCGGCAAGCTATGGAGCTTAGACTTGCGACTATAGCCCTTAACCTCAATAAAATAACCGGGATCAAGAATTTGCGTCCAAGCTATCCCCTTGACTAATTCATAAAGCTGGTCAAAGTCCTCAGTTCGACCTCGAGCGAGGCCCAGCAAAACTCTCTCTGCCGTCCTTAGATTTATATTGAGGTAAGCAACCTGATCAGCAAAATCATCAGCAGGTGCTGGGGTTAAAGAAACCATTGCATCATTAACTTCTATCTGTGACTTCGCATAACCTAGACCTTGTAATTCTTGGGCAAGGATAGATTCGACCCCAAACAAACAGGGTAAATAAATTTTATTGAACAATGTAACTCCTTTATCTTGCTAAATCTTAAGCCTCCAAATCCCACCGCACTCAGGGCACAGGACGCAGACTAAAGGCTAACAGTTATCGATCAAGGCCAAGCCAAGTGAGCTAAACCTGACAATCCTTAACCATTGTCACTCTCGATGGGCTTCTTCGTCCGGGACTTTAAGAAGGTATCATGGATGTGAAAATCTCCGTCCTTGTACCGGCACCACACTGTATCCTGGTCCGAATAACAATCCCAGTTTCCATCAGTCCTGATGGGTAATTTTTCAGAAAATTCTTTAACCGTGTAGCTAATGACATCCCCTGTCTTAAAATAAAAATCATAGCTATAGACGAGATAAATCCGCCCTTCCGGTTGAAGATAGTAAGGGGCCTCATTTTTGATCATGTTAGAAAAATCTGAATCCTGCTTAATCAGGTCAAAGGCTTCTGTCAGTTCAATTCCAGCCAGCGATTTAACAAAGTCGAACACATTATCCATGGCAAACCTCCAAGTAACATTTATTTATTTTAACACAAATCAAACTGGGTCTCTCATAGCTGAACAAAGCAAAAGCCCCGAGTTCTAGGAGCTTCGGGGCTTTTCAAATGGTATCCTCGCCCGGATTCGAACCGGGGACCTTCCGCTTAGGAGGCGGACGCTCTATCCTGCTGAGCTACGAAGACATTTACCCAGCTATTCTACAATTATTTTTTGTTTGTCGCAAATCATCCCTTTTACCTTGGCCTCAGTTGGCAGGAAAATTAAGATGATAAGGATTTTAGAGTTACCATCTTGTTAGAATCGCCATCGTTGGGCTTTAGCTGGTTGTAAAGTTAAGACGGTAAGGATTTTCAAATTACCATCTTGTTAGAATCTCCACGAGCAAGGCCAATCTGGCTAAAAAAGGAAGACGGTAACAATTTTCAAGTTACCATCTTTCTAAAATCACCAATTGCCAAAACTAAAATCTAACCGATAGGGAAATGAAAATTCTGGCGATTTTTATTTCTTGTTCTAGGTTGGCAAATTCGGTAGAATGTGTAAAGAAAATTCAAGGAGGATTCTATGGACAACGTTTTTATTTTTGACCACCCCTTAATTCAGCACAAGATCACTTTAATGCGAGACAAAAACACTCCAACCAAAGACTTTAGGGCCTTGGTTAGAGAGGTTGCCGGCCTCATGGCCTATGAAGTCACCCGGGATTTACCTCTGGAGGAAATCGAAGTGGAGACCCCTATTTCCAAAGCCAAAGGAAAAGTCATTGCCGGAAAAAATTTGGCTCTGGTACCAATCCTCAGGGCCGGTCTCGGTATGGTAGACGGTATGCTTGACCTCATCCCCATGGCCAGAGTTGGTCATATTGGTCTATACCGTGATCCTAAAACCTTACAGGCTGTAGAGTACTACTGCAAACTACCTGAAGATTCTGAAAAACGGGATGTGATCTTGCTTGATCCCATGTTAGCAACAGGTGTATCAGCTATTGATGCTGTAGGTCAATTGAAAAAACGTGGCATTAAGTCTATTAAATTCATGTGTATAATAGCAGCTGCTGAGGGTATTAATAACCTACACTCTAAGCACCCGGATGTGCCTATCTTCTGTGCTGCTAAAGACGAAAAGTTAAATGACCATGCCTACATCGTTCCCGGTTTAGGAGATGCCGGAGACCGCTTGTTTGGTACTAAATAATTTATTAAGCCTAGTCAACCGTAAAATAAAAAGGAAGCTCTGCAAATTTCAAACGACAATGATCCGGTAGGAGGTATGTTTGATGTTTGTGGAGCTTTTTACCGTCAATTGAACTGCCGTTGCTAGACCCTAGATCTTCTATAAAGTAATGGCTGCCATGTCTAGAAATCCTAGCGTGGACTCGGCCGACCGTCTCTTCCTCTAGAACTAAATCACAAACAGTTTTATCTCGCCCAATTAGAAATTCATCGATCAAAATAAAGGCTTTGAGACCTTCGTTCTCATCTAAGGTCCCGGGGGCTCCTTCAGAAATCATAGCTAGGCGAAAAAGGTCTGATTTTGGATTTAAGGGGATGGTGATATCTTCCTCAAAGTCAGGTTTAGCTTGTGCCCTCTTAAAGAGTCCGGTAAAAAAGCCGGGTTTTCTATCCCGCCTTGATTTCTTGGGGGTTGGTTCTTGTTTTTTGAGGCCTGCTTTACCTTCTGTTTGTATGAGCTGTTCTCTGGCCTGAATGAGCCGCTGATGTTCCGGCAACATGTTTAGGGCCTCCTTAGTCTGGCCGCCCCTGATCAATTCTTGATTTTCTAAATAGAGGTCTGCCCCGGCCGGATCAATTTGAGCTAGATACTGCC
>CAMYEY010000103.1 GCA_947254895.1 uncultured Clostridia bacterium | reverse complement strand
CTTATGCGGTACACGAGGACCAATATGCTTGAGGTTATGAACTCAGACTATATTAGGACGGCCAGGGCCAAAGGCTTATCAGAAAAAACGGTCATCAACAAACATGCTTTTCGCAATACCCTGATACCCCTCATTACAACCCTATCAGGTATGTTACCGGGGCTTTTTTCCGGAGCCATGATAACGGAGACCGTTTTCGCTATACCGGGTATTGGTAGCATGGCACTGCGAGCCACCGTGGCCGGGGATATTCCCTTTGTCATGGGTTATAACATCTACCTTTCAACCTTGACTATTATTGGCTATATTCTTTCAGACTTGATGTATGCGATTGTTGATCCAAGAATCAACATATCAAAGTAGGAGGTGCAGGTTATGTCACAACAGGATAAGTTCTCACAAACTAAGCACGAGCCTGCTTTACATGAAACCCAGTCAACTGTTGAACAGGGGAAATTAGCAAGGGCTGAGCGGGAACTGGCAGCTGCTTCGGTGGCCGGTACCTATAAGGTCATATCCCCATCCCGGATGGTAGCTAAAAGATTTTTCCGGTCTCGACTTTCTGTAGCCGGTCTCTGCATGATTATCTTTGTTTTCCTCTTTTCTTTTTTAGGACCGGTGGTTACAAATGTGATTTTTGGCTACGGAGAGACAGAAGTTTTCCAGATTCCCCGAGAGTCGGAACTGCTTTCCACAGCGTCTTTTTCGGGGGCTGACGGTAAGGTTTACGAGTACTATGATAGGTCGATTTCGACCATCGGCGTTAAGTCACCTCCTTCGTCCGACCATATCTTGGGTACAGATACAAATGGTTTTGATATTCTTGTTAGATTAATGTATGGTGGCAGGATTTCATTGGCCATTTCTTTCTTAACTGTTTTTCTTGAGTTGATTCTTGGGACTGTCCTTGGTGGTATTGCCGGATATTACGGTGGTTGGGTTGACCAGATTATCATGAGGATCGTTGACATCTTTGCCTGCTTGCCCGGCATGCCGATCCTCCTTGTTCTGTCATCGGTTATTGCTTCAATTGAATCTATTCCGCCTGAACACAGGATTTATTATCTGATGGGATTTCTCACTTTGATTTCCTGGACGGGAACAGCACGTCTGGTCAGGGGCCAGATCCTCTCACTTAGAGAACAAGAGTTCATGCTGGCAGCAGAAACTACCGGTATCAAAACCTGGCGAAGGATTTTTAAACACCTCATTCCCAATACCATACCGCAGTTGATCGTGACGGCTTCTCTCTCTTTGGGTGGGGTTATCCTATATGAGTCGACTTTGTCCTATATAGGCATAGGAGTACCCTTTCCTAAAGCCGCTTGGGGATCGATGATTGCCCTGGCTGATCCGTCTAAGGGGCAAGAGATCCTTGCTAACTATCCTAATATGTGGTTGCCGGCCGGTGTTTTAATTGTTATTACGGTATTAGGTTTCAGTTTTGTCGGCGACGGTCTCAGGGATGCCTTTGATCCAAGACAAAAGAATTAGGAGATTGTATGTCAAGCAAAAATTCAGATTATTTGACAATTAGAGAAGAGCGAGAGATTGCCCGGCAAAACAAAAATCTCATGAAGCAGTTTGAGCGGGCAAAAAATCGGAAAAATGTTGATGAGTCAGAATATTTGACCACCATGCGTAATCCGAATAGTATCATAGAGTTTGATAATCTCCATACCTATTTTTTTACCGATGTCGGAATCAACAAGGCTGTCAACGGTGTTAGTTTTGAAATTCCCAAAGGTAAAGTTGTGGGAGTGGTAGGGGAGTCAGGTTGTGGTAAGTCCGTCACTTCTCTTTCGGCTATGCAACTGGTCCAAGGGCCAACCGGACAAATTGTTGAAGGTAGTATTCGCTACAGTGCTTCTGACGGTAAAACTTATGATATAGCTAAGATGCCAAGGGATGAGATGCGAAGGATTCGGGGACGGGAGATCGCTATGATTTTCCAGGAACCGATGACCTCCCTTAACCCTGTCTTTAAAATCGGTGAGCAGCTTGACGAAGCTTTGGCCATTTTTGAAGACCAGCTTAGTGCTGAAGAAGTTAAGGCTCGATCGATTGAAATGCTAGAGCTCGTTGGCATAGCTGATCCGGAAAAAGTTTACGGAAATTTTCCCCACCAGTTGTCCGGTGGTATGCGGCAGAGGGTTATGATAGCCATGGCTCTAATCTGTAATCCTCGCCTTATTATCGCTGATGAACCAACGACTGCCCTTGATGTAACGATCCAGGCACAGATTCTTGACCTCCTTAAAGAGGTAAAAAACAAGATCAATGGTTCTATCATGTTAATTACACATGACCTAGGGGTTATAGCCGGTATGGCAGATTATGTTGTGGTCATGTATGCTGGTAAAATTGTTGAAGCGGGTGATATCCACGATATCTTCAAGCGTCCTAAGCACCCTTATACTGTCGGTCTGATGCGGTCATTACCCAGTATAAGTAACTTGGAAAATAATACAAAGTTATACTCGATTCCCGGCCAAGTGCCCAGCTCGGTTAACTTACCTGACCAGTGCTATTTTTGTAATCGTTGTGACTACTCTTTTGCACCATGCCTCAGTGCCTATCCCCGGGACACCTATTTTGATACAGGACAAAAGGTTGCATGTTACCTCTACCAGGACTCCTATCAAGATATAGACCTGGTAAAACCTGGGTTACCCCAAAATATTGCTAGCGGCAAGGAAGCCGCAGCCGCTCGTAGTATTCCTCAAGGTAGGGTAGAAATACCACAAGATTTTAAATTTCAGGAGAATAGTCATGAATAAAGACTCCTCTAAAAATAAAAATTTAATTGAAGTAAAGCATCTCAAAAAATATTTCCCAGCGGGAATTAAGGGTGGAAAAAGACAGTATGTCAAGGCGGTAGATGATGTCTCCTTTACCATTGAAAAGGGGACGACTATGGGACTGGTCGGTGAATCCGGTTGTGGGAAAACAACCGTGGGGCGAACCATGCTTCGACTCTATTCCATCACGGATGGCCAGGTGATTTTTGACGGTATTAATCTCAATGATGTCTCTAGGCGGGAACTCAGAAAGCTCAGGCCTCGGATGCAGATGATTTTCCAAGACCCTTACTCAAGCCTTTCGCCCAGGATGCCGGTTGCTGAAATTATCGGCGAGGCAGTCAGGGAACATTCCATCGTTCCCAACAACGAGGTAGACCAATATGTGGCTAAGGTTATGGATTCATGTGGACTTCCGAGACAATTTGCCAGACGCTACCCGCATGAATTTTCCGGTGGACAGAGACAGAGAATCTGCATAGCAAGGGCAGTGGCTTTAAAGCCGGATTTCATTGTTTGTGACGAACCGGTTTCGGCACTCGATGTTTCCATTCAGGCTCAGATTATTAACTTGATGCAAGATCTCCAGAAAGAGTTTGACTATACCTACCTCTTTATCTCCCATGACCTATCTGTAGTCGAATATATTTCTAATACGATCGGGGTAATGTACCTGGGAAATCTGGTGGAGTTTGGGGACAAAGAGTCAATTTTCAAAAAGCCCATGCACCCTTATACCCAGGCCTTGCTTTCAGCTGTGCCTGTACCTGACCCTGACTTTGAACTTAATCGGGTTGTCTTAGAGGGTGATATCCCCAGTCCCGTTAATCCACCATCCGGTTGTAAGTTTAGAAATCGTTGCCGGTATGCGATGGAGGTTTGTAGCAAGATTCAGCCTGGATTTAATGAATATTTTCCTGGACATGAGGTAGCTTGCCAGCTCTATCCGCAGAGCGGCTCTAGCCTTTCTCAAAAGTAGGGTATCAAGAGATGTTACACCCTGATCAGACAAATAAATCTACTCACCAACATCAGCATGGGCCTGACCCAGATGACGATGGCCGTGTTTTAGCTGATATGTCTGTATTAGATGATATTGGCCCAAATTTTTCCCTGCCCAGATTGCGAAAGACTAAAAAAATTAACCCGGTCGGTGGACCGCCTCTTGAGCTCAGTAAGGAGGAAAAAAGAGCCATCGCCCTGGGTGTCATCAAGGCTCACCTAGTCTATGCTTTGCTAGGCCTGGTCCTCCTGGTTCTTGTATATTTTTTAGTCCTCAAACTTTGGCTTGGTTTTTGAAGGTTACTTTAGTTACAGGTTTTGCTGTTTTTGGTTATTTAGAGTCTTAAGATGTTATTATCAAAAGATGAAAAGCTAAGTTAAACTTCTAAGAGATACTAGTTTAATATAAGTCCAGGATGAGATGTCCTTTCGAAAGGTATGCAAGCTTATGGTACACAAGCAAGATATTTGGCAACGCTTTACGGTTGTAGTTTTGATGGTTATTATGCTGGTGCAGATAATGCCGGTTTCATTGTTGGGTCAAG
>CAMYEY010000102.1 GCA_947254895.1 uncultured Clostridia bacterium | reverse complement strand
TAGCTCCTCCTTTAAAATTAATTTTCCTAATGATCTTAAAATAGACTGAGAAAGGAAAGAGTATGTTGATTGAAGATCAAGGTGTGGAGTCACAATCTCTTTTAGACTTTCACATGCCTTCTAAATTTGCAGAACAACACTTGTTTTATATAGAGCAGTTTGGTCACTTCCTCTGCAATGAACATTATTATGTGGACCGACCAGGCATGCCGTCATACTTACTATGCTATATCGAATCCGGTTCACTGCGTGTAAAAAGTGAAGGATCTTATAATTCATCCGATCAAACAAGCAGCAGGAATAATGAAAAAGGTGACTTGTTATCCGCTGAGACAGTGGCAGTTGCTGGTCAATTCGTTTGCCTTGATTGCAACACTCCACATTGCTATGGAGCAATTGGGACGGTTGATTTTTTCTGGTTTCATTTCTCAGGAGCTGCTTCAGCAGCTTATTGTGAACTGATTAATGAGCGTTTTGGACTAACGATCGATGCTGAGAGCCGTCATCATTTGGAAGATAAAATGCGCTCTATCATCCACTTGCCTTGGCGCCAGGGCTTTAGTGAGCACCATCTCTCTGTAGAAATCCATAGCCTGTTGGCGGAGTTGGCTGATGGTGGACGAACAGGTGGGCTTCGGTTTGACGAACAAATCGACACAGCTATCCAGCTAATTAATCGCTCTTATCGCGAGGAGATTCGCGTGGAGAAGCTGGCAGCTAAGGTACACTTGAGTGTTTACCATTTCATTCGTATGTTTAAACGTTATACAAACAGTACGCCGTATGAGTACCTACTGAATGTGCGTTTGCGGCAAGCAAAGAGGCTTTTACAAACAACGACGTTAACTAATGAAAAAATAGCTTTTGAGTGTGGCTTTAATAGCGGTTCGCATTTTGCCAGGGCCTTCCGTAAGCGAACAGGGATGACGCCGGGCGCTTTTCGAAAAGAGCAATTCTGAGCAATGTGTTGTCAAAATCCGGTAAGCAAAAACCCCCGAGGGATCTGCTCGAGGGTTTTCGCTCGCCGCTGTTGGAGATCAGCTGGCCATTAAGAGAAAGAGACGGATCAAAAATGATCGTTCAAGAAAGTGAGCAGATGCTTAGAATCCTGCATTTTTTAGAGTTTCATAGGTGCGCTTTGCAATGGGTAAAGCAATGTCAAAATTCTTGATGGGGAAGAAGTCTTGCTCGCAGACACACCAGCCTGAGTAATTCTTTTCATCCAAAGCTTTGCGGAATTCTTTAAAATCAATGGTGCCTTTGCCAGGCTCTACCATGATATCTTCTGTGACAGCTTTGGCGAAAGACCAGCCGTTTTTATCCATTTCTTTTTTCACGTCCAAATCGCAATCCTTGATGTGAATATAAGGAATACGGTCAGCATGCTTTTTGTAGAAGCTAATCGGTTCGCCTCCGCCATAGACGTGGTGGCCAGTATCCAAGCAGAGTTGAACATTCTCATTGGTATCATTCAATAAGCGCTCAATTTCTTCTTCGGTTTCTACATGGCAGTCGACATGGGGATGGAAGGTAGCAATGTAGCCGCCTTCTGTTACATGGTCAGCAGCTCTTTGTACGTTCTTAACGTACTTGGCCCACTGCTCATCCGTCAGATTCGGATCCATAACTTGTTCACCTGTTTGCAGGTCAGTATACATGGCCGGAAGCAGAACGACATACTTAGCAGTTGGGAAATGCTTCATTAAAGCCATCATATCATCAATGCTGTCTAAGACTGAGTCGACAGCCTCATCGTCCAAAAAATCAGTTCCAGCAGTTGTAGCAACGAGATCCAAGTTGCGCTTGCCTAATTCCTTTTTTAAAGTTTCAGGATCGTTAGGAAAGTAACCCCAAGGACCTGTTTCAACTCCGGCGAAGCCAGCTTCTTGCATCTCGTTAAGGCAGCGATCCCAAGAGGGCTGTTTTTCATGGTCAGGAAACCATACACCCCAAGAATCTGGCGCAATACCTAATTTGATTGACATAATAACCTCCTCATTTTATATAAAGCAGCCGACATTGCGTCGGCTGCTTTAGCCGTTATCTTATTACTTCAACTCAACCCACTGTTTGGTTTTAGCAGACTCTAAGATACCGCCAACTATCTGATCAATTTTGTAACCGAATTCAAAGTTGCAGATATAGGGAGTGCCTTTGGTAATGGCAGAGAAAAGTTCGTGCACTTCCAGAATTTTCATATCGTTATAAGCGATAGCAATTCCGCCGGCCGGTTGGAACGCGTCGTACCCTTTGTGCTTAGGGTTCAACAGAACAGTGCGGAAACCACGGTCAGCTTCATTATCAGATTTGAAGTAAACTTGTACTTCACCCATGCGTTCAAGATCGTAGAAAACGGATCCTTCTGTACCTTGAATTTCATAAGTCAAATAATTTTTACGACCAGTAGCGACGCGGCTGGAGGCAATTTGTCCCACTGCGCCATTGGCGTAGCGAGCCATAGCTGTGAAAACGTCGTCGTTTTCAACAGTGGCAGTTTCAGTCGAGCCTGCGCTGACGGGGCGCTTGGGGATAAAAGTGTCTGTAACTGCCGTAATTGCGCTGATGTCTCCGACAGTCATTTGAGAAATACTCAGTAAGTGAGCACCCAAATCACCTAAGGCACCGCTGCCGGCAAACTTGTTTTGATGTCTCCAGGTAATAGGCAAAGTCGGATCCAAGAGGCCATCTTGGTCGTAGGTGCCGATGAAACGCATAATTTTTCCTAATTTACCGCTTTTAACCAGGTCGGCAACGTAATTGTTAGCTGGGTTCATAACATTATTGAAGCCGACATAATTTACGACACCTTTGGACTTGGCGAGTTCGGCCAGCTCTTTAGATTGCTCGGGCGAAATGGTCAAGGGCTTTTCGCAATAAACGTGCTTGCCATTCTCTAGAGCTGCTTTGGCAACCTCATAATGGAAGGCATTCGGAGTTGTGATGTCTACCAGGTCGACATTCGGATCAGATACGACTTCTTTCCAGTCTTCCGTCCAACGTTTATAGCCCAACATAGATTGAGCGGTCTTAGCTGCTTCCGGGTTGACATCACAGACGATCTCGTGCTCAGCAACACCATATTCTTCACCAAAAAGTAATTGAGCATTGTGCATGGCGGTGCTGTGGGCCTTGCCCATCCAACCGGCACCAATCAAACCAATACGAATCTTTGACATATTTGTACCTCCTGCAATTTTCTGAAATGAGGACTTATATTGCTTTGTTTTTGAGTCACTCATTTGCGTTTCTTGTTCTCTTTATCTATATCCTAGAGGGGATAGAAACTTTTGTCGGTGGTTTAGATTGCTAGAATATATACAAATATTGCTTTTAAATGAAAGTTCCTATGGAAAATCGTGTTGAAGGGGAGGTGTGCGTTGCTAAAGTCAGGCTAAAACTGATTAGTCAGAGAGGTTGGAATGACTAGTCACTGCTGCCGACAATGCAGATGAATACATAGCGGACATGACCGAAAAAGGTTTGTGGGATTAAGCGCTTGCTAGAGGTTGTCTTGAAAAAGATAACCTCTTTTTAATTCACCAAACAGCTTGTTGAAATAGCTTGCTGACAACAGGAGCTGCAGTAACAGCTCTCACTCAAGGGAGCTCCCTTTTTCTTAACGGTCCTTAACTCCAGCTCGGATGGTGTATCCTAATATCGTAAAGATGACACAAGGACAAAGAGAGAGGAATAAACCATGAAATTTAATATCAGGCACACAAATATCAATGTGCAGGACTTGGAGGCTTCTGTTGCCTTTTACAAAGAGGCCTTGGGCCTGCAGGTGAACCGGACTAAGGAGGCCAAGGACGGCAGTTTTAAGCTGGTTTATCTGACTGATGAGGCGGGTCTTTACGAGATTGAATTGACCTGGCTCAAGAGCCACCAGGACCGCCCTTATGATCTGGGTGAAAATGAATGGCACATCTGCTTTGGTGTAGATGACTATGAGGCGGCTCATGCCAAGCATAAGGAGATGGATTGTATCTGCTTTGAAAATGAGGCCATGGGACTATACTTTATTTCAGATCCGGATGGCTATTGGCTGGAGATTACGCCAAACAAGGGAGCTAAGGTAGAAGGCTGAGCGGGCGAGCGGACCAAGAGGGCTTTGAGGGAGTAAACAAGCATAGAATTGTCTTAGACCTCTGAATATTGCTCGATCATATACTATTTTTTGATCTGGTCATGTAAATTAAGTTGGTGTAAAAAAGAGAGCATCTCAATCTTTCGCTATAATTTTGTTAGCAAACAACAAAAAGAAGATAGAGTACACTGACGTTCGCAACTTTAAAAAGAATAAATGAAAAGCCATTAGGCCTCCTTTAGAATTGTAGTTGGATAAAAAAACAA
>CAMYEY010000101.1 GCA_947254895.1 uncultured Clostridia bacterium | reverse complement strand
AAAAGGTTGAAAGTTAAAATTGTTGAATTAATTGACAAGGCCGGGGAGATTCAGTATATTTATCCTGCTTTAAGCAATTAAGCCACAATTATTGGGATGGAGGAAGGCATTATGTTACTAGATAAAGTTAAAGAGGTTATTGCAGAAACCATGGGGATTTCTGAAGACGTTATCGACCTAGATTCTGACTTAATTGATGACCTTGGTGCTGATTCTATAGATGCAGTCGAGCTTTCTATAGCGCTAGAGGAAGCTTTTGACCTGGACGTGACGGATGAGGCAATTACCCAATTTAAAACAGTTGCTGACATTGTGCAGTATATTGAAGATCAGGGAGAACAATGAAGGAACGCTTGTCTGACGAAAAATTGTCTAAAGATTTGAAGGCAATTTATAAAAAGACTAAACTCTATAATTACCACCGGATTTTCAGAAAAATCAATACTAAGGAAGAGGATTCCCTCACCGCTCTTGAGATTTTGTGCTTAGACTTGTTGCAGGGGATGGATTCACCCACGCAAACAGAATTTGCCCGTTACATTAACGTATCCAAGCCTAATGCTACTTATAAGCTAAATGCTTTGGAACAAAAGGGCTATATAAAAAAAGTACCCTCTAAATCTGATGGGCGTATTTTTCATGTTGAGGTCACAGAAAAAACACGGGAGCTTTTGAGTACAGGTGAACGGTATATAGACTTGATGGCAAAGCGGCTTAGGAGAAAGTTTTCAAAAGAAGACCTTGAGGTTTACGAAAAAATAATGGCCACTATTGCTAATGAGTTTATGGTTGAGATGGACCGGTACTTGGTTAGTGTATACAAGCTGTGACCACTTTAGCAGCTGATATAAGCAAAAAATCCTGTTTTCAACAACTAATAGTTTAAATGATTCTCTATTAGATTCTGGAAACAGGATTTTTTATGGTGACCCTATCGGGAATCGAACCCGAGATTCCGCCGTGAGAGGGCGGCGTCTTAACCGCTTGACCATAGGGCCTTATTGCTACAAGATCATAACAAAACTCAAGCTATCCTGCAAGCTTATTTTTCAATCAGTTTTTAGTTTGTAGATCAAGTCAAAGGCATTTCTTCTCCAGTCGGTAAGAAAGCCCCCAAAGATTGAGTCATTGGAGGGCTCATGTTAACATTAGTCAGCTAAAGAATAGGAGAAAGATCACTATGTCCAAGTCTTATTATCTTGCCTATGGCAGCAACTTAAACCTCAAGGATATGGCTAAGCGTTGTCCTGATGCAGTTTTGTATGGCACTGCTAGGCTAGACGACTATGAGCTCGTTTTTCGAGGAGAAGAAGGCAAGGTTTATTTGAATATCGAAGAAAAAGCTGGAACAGAGGTTCCTGTAGCTGTTTGGCAAGTTGAACCCCGGGATGAAGTGGAGCTGGATTTGTACGAAGATTATCCGAGCCTCTACACTAAACAAAATTTCTTCTTACCGGTAAAGCTTTTTGCAACAAGTGAAATAAAAGCTTTGGAGGTTTTTGCCTATGTAATGGCAAAAGAGCAAAAGATAGGTCTGCCGTCTCGGCAGTATTTTGATACCTGCCTTAAGGGCTATTCTGATTTAGGCTTTGATTCCACTATTTTGGAAGAGGCCTATGCTAAAGCAAAAAAGAAAAAAGGGCTTTAAATGAGTTGATTTTTAACAAAAGGCAGCCCTCCTTTAGGTCTAAATCTATTGTAGAGCTAAAATACTTACTTTTCCTGACTGTCTTTATTGTCTGCTGTAGTTTTTGCGGGTAAGGCGTATTTTTCTTTATAGTAATCGTAAAGTTCCTTATAGCGTGGATTGCTTTGAGAAAAGCGTGCTTCAAAATCGTGTTGCCGGAAGTGGTGTTCGCTAAATTGAATTAAGCAGACGCTCATGTTGAAGCAGTGATCAGCAATTCTCTCTAAACAGTTATATATTTCCACGATGATGATACCGTTTTCCACCTTACAAATACCATTCTTTAAACGCTCAATATGCAGATCGGTTAAGGTTTTGTTGATTTGATCAATCCTAGCTTCGATAGGCTGGACTTCCAGAGCGGTATCCAGGTTTAGGTCTTTTAAAGCACGAGCAGTAACTTCAACTATTTTGTTGATGATATCCGTATATGTTTTTAATTCGGCAATTGCTTCATCTGAAAATGAAATGTTTGTCTTCGTTTTTTTCTTAGCCTGGTCTGCAATATTAATAGCGTGGTCACTGATTCTTTCAATGTCATTTAAAGAATGCATCATGATGGTTAATTTGCTATTATCTTGTAGATTTAGGGGAGAGGCGGTGATTTGCATGGTATATTCTGTTAGGGCATCCTCGTATTGGTCTACTTGATTTTCTAACATTTCTACATGGGCATACTCCTCCGGTTCGTAAGCGAATAGCAATTCCATAGCTGTATGGAGAGAAGCTGTGGAGCACTCCATCATCTTGAGCATTACTTGGTATGCTTGCTCTACCGCTAAGCCCGGTCTATCTAAGAAACGTGGATCTAAGAGGCGGAGGGTTTGAGCCAAGTCATCTCTTTTGATTTTCTGCTCTCTAGGCGGAATGATAACTTTAGAAAGTTTGACCAATTGGTCGGAAAAGGGGAAGAGGACAACGACCGTAAAGAGGTTAAAAATTGTATGGACAATGGCGATATTCACCTCATTGACCCGATCTTCCATAAAAGTGAAAGGGAAGAAGTAGTGGGTGATGTAGAAGAGCAGCATGAAAAGGACAGTACCGATAACGTTAAAACCCAAGTGGACTATTGAGGCCCTTTTAGCATTTTTGCCAGCTCCGATAGAGGATAGGATAGCGGTGATACATGTACCTATATTTTGTCCCATGATAAGGGGAACGACTGAACCAAAGGTAATGGCTCCTGTTGTGCTTAAGGCCTGTAAAATACCGGTCATGGCAGAAGAGGATTGCATGACGGCAGTGATAAGGGCACCTGCCAAAACTCCCAGGAGGGGGTTGGTGAAGAGCTGTATTATCTCATAAAATCTGGGATCTGATTGCAGGGGGGCCACTGAAGTAGACATAACACCCATCCCATACATGAGGACGGAAAAGCCTAAGAGGGCAGTACCACTAGCCTTCTTGTTTTCCAATTTAGCTGTGAAAGTAATAACGATGCCGGCAAAGGCCAAGATTGGGGTGAAGGAAGAGGGTTTTAATAATTGGACGAGCAGGCTATCACCGGAGATACCACTTAAACTGAGAATCCAGCCTGTTACGGTTGTACCGATGTTTGCTCCCATGATAATGGGGACTGCTTGTACCAGTTTCATTACGCCCGAGTTGACCAAGGCGACAACCATGACGGTTGTTGCCGAAGATGACTGGATGACTGCTGTTACGACCATACCAAGGAGCATGCCTTTCAATTTGTTTGAACTCAGCTTCCTTAGTAGCTGCTCCATCTTACCGCCGGATATGGTTGTTAGGCTATCACCTAAGGTGCTCATGCCGAATAGGAATAGGCAGAGACCACCTATAAGCTCTAAAAAATTGAAAATTGTCATTACTATATATCTGGGTGCAGGCTTTAGCCGCAACCGCTCTCCTCAACTTTACATAGAATTAACATCATTCTAACATTTTACCAAGATCTATTGAAGAAAGATTTCCCTCTGAAGCTAGATCAGATCTCTTTGAGTAGTTCTGTAATGAGTTTGGCAATCTTATTAGCAGCAAGTTTTCCAGCTTCTATGACATCATCACCGGATTGCTTTTCTGCATTTATTCCGGCAGCCATGTTGGTGATCATAGAGATGCCGAGTACTTTGATCCCGGCATGGGCAGCTGTTAGACTTTCGGTAACGGTCGACATACCAACGGCATCACCACCTAGGATCCTGATTGCTCTGATTTCTGCTGGAGTCTCAAAATTAGGGCCGGGGCAATAGTAGTAAACTCCTTGCTGAGTGATGCTGGAAAAACCTAAATCCTGCGCCTTTTGCCAGGCCTTTGCCGTAAGGTCCGGGTCATAGATATGCGTACAATCAAAAAATCTGGGCCCAAATTCATCCAGGTTAGGTCCGCGCATGGGACTGTGGCCATTTAACTTGATTTGGTCTGTAATCAACATCATATCCCCAACCTTATAATCTAAGTTAACGGCACCGGCTGCATTTGTTAAAATAAGGATTTCCACACCTAAAAGCTTCATGATCCGGACCAGCTGAGCCAGCTGTTCATAGTCATAACCTTCGTAGTGGTGAAACCTGCCTGAGCAGAGGACAACAGGCTGTCCTGAAATTTGTCCGAAAATCAATTCACCCTTATGGGAGGGAGCGGTTGATTTCAGCATGTTGGGAATATCTTTATAGGAAACAGTCAGCCTGTCTTCCACTTGGTCGGCGATCATGCCAAGTGCAGATCCCAGGAT
>CAMYEY010000100.1 GCA_947254895.1 uncultured Clostridia bacterium | reverse complement strand
ACATAGTCCTTAGCAGATAACTGGGCAATGATCCCTTGGTGGCCTGTGCCTTCTGCCATCTTATCCAGGACTTCTCGCTCAACCTCCATGATAACAGCTCCGGCTGCTTTCGCCGCTTCTGCTATTTCTTGTAGGCGACTATCCCGCCGTTCCCGACCTTTTGTCAGATATACCTTATTGATCGAACGGCCGGCTTTGATAGCCTCATTAACTGGATTCCGCCCCTCGAGTTGCCCTAGATACTGGTCAACCGGCTGGTCTTGTCTACTTTGCTTTAACCCGTGAGTGTCTTTAGACCTAGTATAAGTATTAGCCCTATCTCGCTTAGAATAAGTATTATTCTTTCCTTTAGCATTTGCTCGTTGATTAGATTTCATGATGGATCACCTTTCCGCCCGGCAGTTCAACCTGGCTAAAATCAAGGTCTGGCTGGGCTGCAAGCAGGATTTTTCTCAATTGTTTCCAGTTTTCGCTCAAGTAAAGATAGCCAATAAGGGCTTCAAAGCCCGTTGCCCGACGGTATTCGGTAGGGTCAACCTGCCTTGCTCGTGGAACCTGGTGGTTAGCTGCCCTCTGAACCAGGGCCTTTTCTTGGTCTGTTAACAAACTTGTCACTAGGGTAAGACTTTTGGACTGGGCTGATGCATTAACTCGGTCGATCACCAACTTGTGTACTGAACCTGACTTGCCCTTATGGCCGGATAAAACGGCCAAACGGACAGCTAATTCATAAACGGCATCGCCTATATAGGCAAGACTTGATACGGGTAGATCACTGATTTTCAAACTAATGTTCTTCCTTAATCAGTTTAGGGCCTTGAGCAGTGTCCTCAATCCTGTAACCCCGCTTAGCTAACTCATCCCTAATCCGATCCGCTTCCGCAAAATCCCTCTTAGCCTTAGCCTCGCTCCTCTGTTCAAGCATATCCAGGATCTCAGAATCAATCTCATCGGTAGAGTTTGCAGCTGCATCCAGGCCTAAGATAGAGCATAATTTCAGGATGGTATTTTCTGCCTCAAGTAGAGATTTTTCTGTTAAATCGTGGTCGGCCGTTAAACTGTTGGCATGGCGAACCAAGTTGAAAATCGCCGCAAAGGCATCCGGTGTATTGAGGTCATCATCCATCGCTGCCTCAAAATCCTTAACGCTGGTCTGGCACTGGTCGTGTAGCTCTTGGGCAAGCTTGCCATCCTCATCAACTGTTGAGGATCCTTGAGAAGCTGCCTTTTCCTGTAAAAATTTAAGGTTTGCTACACAATTTTTGATCCTTTGCCAGCCATTAGCTGCAGCATGAAGAGGTTCTTCCTCAAAATTGATAGGCATCCGGTAATGGACCTGGAGCATAAAGAAACGAATAACATCATAGCCGTAGTCTGAAGCTAACTCCCTGACCAAAAAGAAATTGCCCCCTGATTTAGCCATCTTAACGTTATCAACATTGATAAAGCCATTATGCATCCAATAGCGCACAAATTCATGGCCATTAGCTGCCTCACTCTGAGCTATCTCATTTTCATGGTGGGGAAAAATAAGGTCCATGCCACCGGCGTGAATATCAATCGTATCACCCAAGTATTTTTTACTCATGGCAGAACATTCAATATGCCATCCAGGCCGTCCTTCACCCCACGGCGAATCCCAAGCGGGTTCATTTTCTTTTTTAAATTTCCAAAGGACAAAGTCGCTCATATTGCGCTTGTCTGTCTGAAGCCCAACCCGCTCTGATGCCCCGGCTTCCTGCTCATTCAGGTCACGACGGGACAATTTGCCGTAATCAGAAAATTTACTGGTATCATAGTAAACACCATCGTCTAAAACGTAGGTATAGCCTTTTTCTTCCAAGGTCTTGATCATATCAAGGATCTCAGTTATTGACTCTGTAGCTCTAGGGTGGTTATCAGCACGTAGGATGTTAAGTTGGTCAGCATCGCTAAAGTATTCCGCAATCATTTCTTCTGCCAACTCTCTAACCGTAATATTTCTCGACTGAGCCCGATTAATCATTTTATCGTCTATGTCAGTAAAATTTTGCACATAGGTCACATCATAGCCCTTATACAAGAGATAACGGCGCAGGGTATCATAAACAATAAAAGGTCTGGCATTACCCAGGTGAAAAAGATCATAAACGGTCGGCCCACAAACATATATGGTAAAGCGATTGTCTTTTAAGGGAATTAATTCTTCTTTTTTTCGGCTGAGGTCATTATAAACGCGCATTAGGCTCCTCCCAAGCTTAGCTTCATTAAAAACACCCCCGAATATGCACTTCTTTTTGATACCTAGCACGTTCACTAGGTGGGTGCTCTGCGGTGGTCTTTGATTTAGTCCGTAAAGGGCCAATCGTATTCCACATCGACTCCGAACTCCCTTTTATATCTTGAAGGTTCAAAAACGAAGCGTCTGACAACTCAAGGGCTAGAACTACTATACAAAAACCAGGCCAAATAAACAAGAACGCACCTCTTTCGGGCATGCCAATTTCTAAATCGTAAATTGTAAAGTTACCATCTTACTATTCCTGACAGAGCCGGTCACCAGATAGCAGAAAATCAAAATCCGCCCACATGTAGCTGACATGTGAGCGGATTTGAATCTCTTCCTATTTGCCTTACGGCTTAAGTCTTACTAGTCTTTTTTTCTTTTTCTGACCAGAGCAAGCATACCGCCGATAGCCAGAAAGATTGTCGTACTCTGAGCAGAGAATATGCCAAGTTCACCTGTTTTCGGCAGGGCCTTGGTGTTTCTATTAATCTCTAGCAATCTACCGGTCGGGACAAAAACTTTTTGCTGCTTCCCTTTTTGAGAATCCGGCTTTTGCTTATCCTTTGATCCATTTTGACCCTTACCGTTACCGCCCGACTCATTACCCGGTTTCCCATCTGGTTTATTGCCCGGCTTGTCTTCCGGTTTATCGTCCGGTTTATTCGGAGATTCTCCTTTCTTGGCTGCTGCAGCAACAAAGACTTTGTTCTGCTCTGAAACCACATAATTCTTCGAATTGTTAGGATCTTCGCCACTCCAGGTAGGATTCTCATAGCCTTCATCGGCTTGAACACCGATTAGGTTGAGAATTGTTTCGTGCAATTGCGGGTGCTTGTAGGTTCCAAGATCCGTTCCGGGTTTTGCTAGATACGTTCTATATACCAGGGGTTGATCCTTATCGCCCTTTTGGCTTTCAGTTACTTGCCCTGAGTTTGGATCTTTCTTTTCTACCTTTACACCTTCACCTAGCATGAGTTGAATTTTAACGGCATCACTTGGGGCATTTTGCTGATCTGAAGGAATTACATGGTCACTCACGTAGAGCTTTTGTTGTGCTACCTCTATCTCCGAGTCTGCAAACTTGACCAGGAGCGTACCCTCAGATTCTCCCGCCGAAGCACTGTTTCTTCCAGACTTATCTGTAACCGTTGCAGCATCCAGCAGGGCCTGCAATTTACCGTCTGTATCTTTCCCTTTATCAGCTAAGGCCACACCTTTTGACCAGTTGATATTATCGCCTTTCCATACCGCTATATCTACAGCTTTTAAGCCGCCCGCTTCGGCAATAAGATCGCTTGCGGTTTTCTTGCTGGCATTGGCAGTAAAAACATTATTTATCTCTGATACCACAAAGTCACCTGCTGTTCCTGTCCATACTGCATTTTTGTAATCTGTTTCTAGCGTTACTTGGGGAAAATCTGAATCTACTAATGTTTGCCCCGACTCGACCGTCATGGTCTTATTGGCAGGGGCTAAGGCTGACACTCCGGTACCCTTAGCAAAGCTAACATGGACTGTTCCATCCGGTTTAGGTGTATCCTTATTTTCTTCTGTGTTCTCCGTCTTTTTTGCCCATACGTATAATTTTTGGTTATCAACTTCTATCGATGAGCCGTCTTTGAATGTAACCTTTATCTTGCCCGGATCAGGATTTAAGTTTTCAGTAGCTGTTGTTCTTGAGGATAGGTCTTCAAAACTTGTGTCAGCATCATTGAAATAGCCTTCAATTTCCGCTTTCTTTCCAGCATCTGTTACTGTTTTTGCAACTTGAATACCCTGCTTCCAGAAATCTTTTGTATTGACATCTGTCTCCACAAATACTCCAAAGTTTCTAGACTCTAAACCACCTAGTGCCTTAATTTTATCGGAGGTGCTTAAATACCGTGCCGTAAAAGTTGTCCCTCTAACCGGTCCGTTTTTATCGGCCAATTTAGAATTGCCATCAAACCACCCCTCAAATCCCTTGTTGTCTTTATGGGTTGGTTGTGCCGGCTCTACTACTTTATCGGGCATAGCTTGCCTAGCTTCATCCCAGGTTAAGCCTTCTTTTACATCATAGGCTGTTTCTGTTGGGTCTGTTGCCTCTGCTGTCGGATCAAATGTTACCCGAACATATCCTGCCGGTACCGGCTTAT
>CAMYEY010000099.1 GCA_947254895.1 uncultured Clostridia bacterium | reverse complement strand
GGGCAAGTTGACGGAAAATCTCAGATGTAGTATGCTTTCAAGGCATAAAATTTGAGACGGGCGATTAGCTCAGCTGGTTAGAGTGCCACGTTGACATCGTGGAGGTCACAGGTTCGAGTCCCGTATCGCCCACCAAATGTCTTAGCAGACGAGGAAAAACCGCAGGTCAGACTACTGGTCCTGCGGTTTTTTATTTGTCCATTTCTTGATCAAATATAAAAAAGCCAACCCTCCGGGGTTGGCTTCTCTTTACATCATAATTTTTATGACGGAAGCACTATCTTACCATGCTCTCCATAAACCAGATTCTCTTATTGAAATCGGCAACATGGTCTTCCATCATATTGGCAAGCACAAAGCAATCAGCCTCATCTCTGATCTCCAGGGCGTGGTCTTTCATGTGCTTAACCAGGTCTAAAGCGATCCTGATGGCCTCTTTCTGATCTACATCCTTGCTTTCAAGCTCTTTGAGATCAGATAATTCTAAGTATTCTTTGACAGAGGCTTTAGGATTTACACCTTTTTGCTTTTGATATTCAGCAACGTCATCAAAGTACTTAAAGAAATCATCATAGAGGTCTTCTAAGTATTCATGGGCAGCCTTAAAACTGAAGCCATACACATTCCAATGTAAGTTATGTAGTAGGACATTTCCTACTAATAGATCTGCTAAATAAACATCTAATTTTTTCATCTTGTATTTCCTTTCACAAAGCTAGCCTTGGCTAGCGACTCGTTTAAATTATCTTGCTTCAGCGTAACGCTTAGCTACGATATCCCAATTTACAACATCCCACCAGGCCTTGAGGTAAGCAGCCCTGGCATTCTTATAGGTGAGATAGTAAGCATGTTCCCAAACGTCATTACCTAGGATAGGGGTCATACCGTCAGAGAGCGGGCAATTTTGATTAGCTGTGCTAACAACCTTGAGCTCACCCTTGTCTACTACTAACCAGGCCCAACCTGAACCAAATTGTCCAGCACCCTTAGCTTCAAAAGCTGCTTTAAAATCATCGAAACTGCCAAAGGCTTTGTTGATAGCTTCTGCTAAATCGCCAGTTGGAGCCTTGGCGCCACCCGGTGTCATGGTTTCCCAGAACAGGCTATGGTTGTAGTGGCCGCCACCGTTATTGATTACAGCCTGACGTTTATCTGCAGGAATCTGGTCGAGATTGGCCAAGATATCTTCGATCTTATCTGAAACATCTAAACCCTCAATGGCCTTGTTCAGGTTTGTGACATAGGCTTCATGGTGTTTATCGTGGTGAAGATGCATGGTTTCTGCATCGATTGTTGGTGCTAATGCGTCGTAGTCATAAGTTAATGCTGGTGTTTTAAAAGTTGTCATTTTTCTGTCCTTCCTTATGTGTCTTTTATTTTAATATTTCCTGTAAAAACTTCTTATTACTTAGATTTTCTGGATTTTTCGCCCTTTCTTCTAAGTTCTGGCTATATGATAGCTGAAGCAAACTGTTCCCTCTGTAACTTAAGTTCCAAATTCAGGAAAACTCAAGTCGCGGTAACCTAGGTTACATTTTATTAGGTTTGTTAGCATATAAGGCCCATTCTAAATGCTGATGTCCCTTATCCAACAACCCATTCTTCCCTTTTTCAAAGCCTGTAATAGAGATTTAGATATGTTCTTAGAGAGAAAGCCGGTCTATGGCAAAGTAAAAACAGCTGGGTTATACTAGCAAAATCGGTAAGCAGGTAAAATAAACTTGCTCTCGCTACCCTATGGCTATCAGAGCCCTACTTGCCGGAAAGGAGCTTACCATGCGGATTGTCCTCTTTACTGAAACCTATCTGCCTCACCTAAATGGTGTCGTTACCCACGTTGATCTGCTGAGAAGGGCCTTCACCTCTATGGGGCATGATGTTCTGGTCGTAACCGCTTCAGATGTTACGGAGCCTGTCCTGGAAAACGGAGTTTTGCGTTGTCCCGGTAGCAACCTGAAAAAAATTTATAACTACCAGCTAGCCTCACCGGTCAGTCCCTTGAGAAAAAAGTTTGTCGAAGAATTTTCCCCGGACATCATCCATATTCACAATGAATTTGGAATAGGATTTTCAGGACTGCAGATAGCCAAAAGCCTCAAACTGCCTGTCGTTTACACCCTCCATTCCGACTACGACCAGTTTTTATACTACATTTCCCACTCCAATCCTGCCCTGGATCAAGCTGTGGCTAAGGCTGTTAACCAGTATCTCAAGTTTTTTATCAAGCGTGTAACCCTGTTAGTCAGCCCTTCACCCAAAGCCGAATCCTACGCTCGAAGAGTCGGCTCAAAAAAACCTGTCCACGTTCTAGCAAATGCTGTAGACGTTGCTGACTACAGGGAGCCAAGGGTCGATCCAAGCTTTCGGCAAAGTTATCGTCTAGCTAACAAAATCGGTGAAAAAACTGCTGCCTTTATCTTTGTGGGCCGGATCGGTCAAGAAAAGCAGATAAACGAACTTATTTACAATTTTTGCCAACTAAACCTGAGTCCGGATGAAGCCAGGTTGTTTATCTATGGCAAGGGGCCAGGTGAAAAGGAACTCCAAGACCTCATCAAACTTCTCAAACTAAATGACCGGGTAGAATGGAAGGGCAGCGTGCCTAACACAGAAATCCCCAATATCCTTTCAGCCATGGACTACTACATCACGGCCTCCCAGTCGGAAATGCATTCCATTTCCATGCTGGAAGCCCAAGCAGTTGGCCTGCCGGCTTTAGCCCTATCCGACCCCCTAAACGACTGGCAAATCGAGGAAGGCGTCAATGGCTTCATCTGGCACGATGAGGAAGAATTGAATAATATAGTCAAAAAACTGCTGGCTCAAAGTCCAGCTGACAAGGCCGCCCTACACCAAGCCTGCCGTAACTGGTCTGACCAACATGATTATATGGACCAGGCCCACAAGTTATTAAACCTTTATAGGGAAGCTATTGAACTTTACCGAGATAAACAGGATCGAAAAAAATTTAAGAAGTTACTTAAAAGGCAAACTGGCGAAAAAACACAAAATGAGGAATAAAAGGCCATGACCACAAACCCAAGAAGCAAGATAGAAAAGCTCAAGCAAATCTTTTGGTCAACTATACAAATTTCGGCTACAACCTTTGGTGGCGGTTTTGTAATAGTTCCATTGATGAGAAAAAAGTTTGTTGAAGAACTGGGCTGGATCGATGAGGAAGAAATGCTCGACCTGGTCGCTATCGCCCAATCCTCCCCAGGAGCTATAGCAGTCAATGCCGCTATCATTGTCGGCTACCACATAGCTGGCCTAGCCGGGGCCGCGACCGCAGCCATCGGCACTATCTTGCCGCCCTTTATCATCATCTCCACCATCTCTATTTTCTACCGTGAATTTCGCGATAATAAGTTTGTCAGCCTCATCATGGCCGGCATGCTGGCTGGGGTAGCTGCCGTAATCTTAGATGCCGTAATAAACCTGGCCAAGCAGATTTTCAAACTAAAAAGAATCTTGCCGGTCATAGTCATGCTAGTTTCTTTTATCGCCACATATTTTTTCCAAATCAATATCCTCATTGTGATAGGAGGAGCCGCCCTGACCGGCCTCATAGATAGCCTTTATCAAGCTCAAAAAAGAAAAAGGGAGAAGCTTTCATGATTTACCTTGACCTCCTTCTCAGTTTTATCGAAATTGGCCTTTTGAGCATAGGTGGCGGCTATGCCGCTATCCCCCTGATCCAGGCAGAAGTTGTCGACCACCATGCCTGGCTGACCATGAGTCAATTTGCCGATATTGCAACCATAGCCGAGATGACACCGGGTCCTATCGCCATCAACAGCGCAACTTTTGTTGGCATCAAGGTAGCCGGACTGCCCGGAGCCCTCGTGGCCAGCCTTGGCTGCATCCTGCCCTCATCTTGTATCATTTTTTGCCTGGCCTACCTCTACTACAAATACCGGGAACTGAACTTGGTCAGTGGCATTCTCTCCGGACTTAGGCCGGCTGTAGTTGCCATGATCGCTTCCGCAGCCCTATCCATCATGGCCTTGGCCTTTTGCCAGGCAAGCAGCTTTTTACAGTTAAAGCAACCGATCAAAGTTGATTTTGTAGCTGTGTCTATCTTTTTTGTTGCTTTTTTAATTTTAAGGACCAAAAAACCAGACCCGATCAAAGTCATGCTGGGATCCGGTCTGGCTGGCTTAATTTTATATTCGATTCTTTAGCTAGACTAAGAGAACAAAATCGAACGATCTTTATTCAGCCTCACCGGCCTCTTTGTCAGCTTCTTCCTTAGCCCTCTGGGCATCAAGCTCCTGAAAACGCTCATAGTTGGTTTGCAAGGTTTCGATAATAAATTCCGGATCCTGTCCATGGACCATGCAGGCTTGCTCTACAGACTCAAACTGTGAAGCCGGGCAGCCTAAGCAATGCATACCCATTCCCATGAATACAGGGGCTAAACGGATATCAATCCTCAAAATATCCCCCACCAACATATCTTTTGTGAAAATTTGTTCTGCCATAACTTCTCCTTATTTATTCTTGATCAGCCGGTCTATAACCGGTAAGTATATTAGCAATGTCCATTTCTATGAATACTATTATAGCCAAAATTTTTCATCAATAAACGTTGCAAATGAAA
>CAMYEY010000098.1 GCA_947254895.1 uncultured Clostridia bacterium | reverse complement strand
TCGGAAAGACACTATTTACTACCCTGGCCGCCATCGAATGGGGTTTATTGGTTAGCACAGCTAATTTAATCCCATGGTCAGCCAAGTAGCTAATCAATTCCGTCATACCAGGATAGGGCCTGACCTTGTAGGTGCAGGTCTCATCAAAAATTTCCATATAAATGGGGTAGGCTTCTTCCAGCCTGCTTTCATGTACATCACCCGACGCTCGAAGTAGGTTTTTAACGAGTTGTTTTGCGCCATAACCGACAAAAAGCTTGTATTCCTCTCGTGACCTTGGTTCATAGCCCAAGCGGGAGAGCATGGCATTGCCGGCCTTAATAATAGAGTCCATAGTTTCTAGCAAGGTGCCATCCAAATCAAATATTGCTTGTTTAATAATCATTATTTACCTCATTTCTCTTAGTCTGGTTTTTGCCGCATTTCTTCTATCTGGAGTTGACAGTTGACCAGGACTGCCTCCAAAAAGTAGGCCATTACTAAAAATTCAGCCCGCACACTTTGCCAGGTCTGTTTCAGTCGGTCAAAAGACAGGCTTTCGTAATCATTCCGGCTATCAAAGAGGTCCATAAGACCTAAGAGCATTTCTTTGTTTTGTTCAACCTTATCCAGATAGCTTTCAGTGAGGCCAAAGGCCAGGGCATAAGGGAAAAGCAAAGGTGCCATATCCCTCATACCTAAGCCTAGCCTAACATCTTGTAAAAAGCGACTATCAACAGCCTTGAGATTACGCCTGAGCTTTCTAAGTTCCTCGCACTTTTTCCTGCTTGCAGAATTGAAAAAAGACCTTTGATAGCCATAACCAGCCAAGTCAACCTGCAGCAACTCCCTGTATTGGACAACGACGGTAGCAAACTCCACAGCCTTGCCTCTATCCTTCAATAGGATTTTTAGGTCAAGCACGCTCAGCTTAGGGTGTACTACGCTAAAGAGCTGGGTCAGCAGATGACTTTCAGCCCGGCTAACATGCTTATACTCATGTCGACCGGTCCGTAAGCAGCAAAAGGAACCCTGGCAATACTCCAACTCATCCCTTTGTACCAACTGAAAAAAGCTCGCCAACAATGCGTTACCAGTTTGCTTAAGACCCAAAAGATAGGCCGAATGGGCCGCGCTCAAGTCAAAGATAGACCGCCCTAATCCTGTCTCCGGTAAAGCGTCCATTTCTTTACGTGCACTTAACTCTCTTGCTTGCCCTGTTATCAAAAGACATCCCTTTCCGCCCCTTTATTTGTTTATTCTAGCATATAGTAAGGATAAAATAGAATGTGTATAATAAGTCGCATGAGCCAGATCAGTCTAAGACATATCAGTAAATCTTACTATGGTAAAACCGTCTTACAAGACCTGGATTTTCAGGTTAATCCGGGAGACAAACTGGCTATCATCGGTGAAAATGGTGCCGGTAAAACCACCCTCTTTCGGATCATACTAGGCCTGGAAGAAGCGGACTCCGAGCAGGCGGAAGTTATTATTGCCAGAGGAGTCAAAATCGGTCACCTGGACCAAAAGTTGGCAACCGACCCCGGCTGTGTCGACGCCCTCTTTAATCCAGAACTCTACCGACTGGAAGAAGAAATCCAAAAGCTAAACCAAATTATTGCCACAGGCACACCCGAAGAAAAATCTCTTGCTATGGCCGGTCTGGTCAAAGCTACCGCCAGCTTTGAAAGTATGGATGGCTATAACTATCAGCATAGATTAGCCGGGATTCTCGCTGGCCTGGGAATTGACCTTGAAACAGCCCGCCGTCCCCTCAAACAACTTTCAGGCGGCGAAAGAATGCGTGTGGCTCTGGCTAAGCTCTTACTGGAAGAAGCTGATGTCATCTTACTTGACGAGCCCACCAACCACCTGGATTACCAAGCAGCAGAGTGGCTTGAAAATTACCTCAAAAGTAGTAACTCCAGCCTGGTCTTTATCTCGCATGACCGATATTTTATCGACCAGGTGGCCAATAGGACAGCTGAATTAGCAGGTGGTCACTTAACCACCTATCCCGGAAACTACACAAATTATCTTGCTTTAAAGCAAGATCGGGAAAAGTCTCTCCAGGGGGAAATCAAAAAACTCGAATCAAAGCTGGAACAGCAGAAAGAGATTACGCAAACCATGCTGTCCCACCGTAAAATTTCCTCTTACCACTCTAGTCAAAAAAAGGTCGATAAACTAGCCGACCAGCTGGATAGCTTAAAAGATAGGCAAGCCCCAAAAGCTAGCCAATTGAAATTTAGAATGGTCAAAAGGCCCGAACCGGGCGATCCGGACAAGGAAATTTTAAAAGTCAAAGACCTACAAGTTCATTTTCCCGGTCAGCCTTCCCCCATTTTTCAGGATTTTTCCTGGTCATTTAGGGCTAGGGAGAAAATGATTATTGTCGGCCCTAACGGTTGTGGTAAAAGCACCCTGGTCAGGGCTATCTTGGGCCAGGAAAGCCATACCCGGGGTTTGGTCAAACTAGCTAAGGATGTCAGGATAGGCCTCCTCGGTCAGTTAATTGAATTTAAGGATGAAGCCCAAACCGTCATCCAAAGTCTCCAAACAGCAGCACCCAGGATGACCGATGGTCAAGCCAGAAACCGTTTGGCCGCATTTGGTTTTCGTGGCATAGCAGTCTTTAAATCGGTCAACAGTTTATCCGGAGGTGAGAGAAGCCGCCTTTACCTAGCTGAAATATTGGCCCAAGAGCCTGACCTCCTCATCCTAGATGAGCCCACAAACCATCTGGATATCAACTCTTGTGAGATTTTAGAAAAAGCTCTTTTAGACTTTCAAGGTGCTGTCCTTGCAGTCTCTCACGATCGTTATTTTATTGATAAGCTAGGTCACAAAATACTTGGTTTTATCGACCATAAGATCCTGCCTTTCACCTCTTACGCCGCTTACCGGGGGGCCGAAGATTCCTACCGTGAAGGCCTTGGCTCCCAGGATTCCAGCCAGTCAAAGCCGAATGACCGAGCTGTTATAAGTTCTGATTTCCGCGAGACCCCGGATACGGACCCTATCCGCATTTCAAAACAAGATGGGTTGTGGACCAAGGCTGACCTGGTCCTTCTCCCTAAACTTTCCGAAATTCAACAAATTGGCGAAAACCTCGTCCAAATCAGACGTTTTCAAAGTATAGCAGAAGCCGGTTTAGAGGAACTGGAAGCTAAGCTGGCTACTTATGAAAGTAAAAAAAATGAGCTGGAAGCCTGTTTTACCAGCAGTACAGACCAGGATATCTACCATAAATATGACCAAGTCACCGACTTGATCAACCGCTACGAAAGCCTCTACTTAAAATTAGCCGAAATCATAGAAGACTTAGCACAAAAATCTCAATAAGGCTTGGACAAAAGTCCTGCTAAAAAACCTGATGACCAGGCCCATTGCAAATTATAACCCCCACTTTGGCCGTCGATGTCCAAGAGTTCACCTGTCAAATAAATTCTCGGATCAGGCTTGAGACAAAACTCCGGTAAGTGGACCTGGTGAAGGCATACTCCTCCGGCCATAACCTGAGCCTGGTCACTCCCCATACTGTTCTCCAGGTCTAGCTTAAGGGCCTTAAGTAGGCTAGCAAGCTTGGCAATAGACCCTGACCTTGAAGCCAGTTCGGAGGCAATTTTTTCTTTGACAAAAGCCTCTGCGAGACTTTTCAAGTCTGACCTGCCAACTGTTCCAGAACCGGCCCAAAGTCCGGTCAAATAATCCACTAGGTCATCTTGGCTTAGGTCCGGCACAAAATCTATGGTCAAATTATAGCGATGCCGGTCCGGATCCTGCACAAAACGCCCCAGTTCCATTCCTGCAATCCCTGACAAGCCCTGCTTATTAAAAAGGAACTCCCCCTGGCTTGTCGCCACAAACTGACGGTCACGATAGAGACTGGCTTGACCCTTAAAGCGCTGGCCTGACAGACTTTTAACGATATCTTTATCGGATAAAACAAGGGGTACCAGGGCCGGCTGGAGTCGACTGACTTCCAGACCCAGATTCTCAGATAAACGGTAACCTAAATCTGTAGCACCAAGCCCCCCACCAGCTGTCGACCCGCAAGCCAAAATGAGATTTTTTGTCCTCATTTTCTTCTGTAAAGAGCCAGTCTCTGACCTAGACTGGAGACTGCTATTGCCGCTAAGCAGTGTGAGTTCTAAAAAATTATCTTGCCTATCAATCGCAGTCAGGGACAGGCCTGTCAACAAGTCAATCTCTGCTTTAGCCAAAGCCCTAAGGAGACAAGCCACCACCAGGTCTCCTTGTTCACCATAAGGGTAGAGTCGCCCAGCTTGGTCTGTACGTAAAAACAGGCCCAAGTCATTAAAAAACTTAACAGTATCAGCTGAAGAAAAACAATTGAAAACCGTCTTGATAATCTTGTCTTTTTGTTTAGGAGAGGTAGCCACGCTAAAGTAGTGGCTACCAGATAAATCCTTGTTAGATAAGTTACAGCGACCATTTCCCGCTGCCTTTACTTTACGCAAAGGCCTATCCTGCCTTTCGAGTAGAAGAATCTTAGCCCGGGGGAATTTTCGCCTAGCTGAAAGTGCAGCCATCAGGCCCGAGGCCCCAGCTCCTGCTATAATCAGATCAAAACAGCTCATCGGTAACGGTTAGCAATTGCTATGGCTCGGCCATACTTACTCAATTTTTGAGGAACTATTGGCAACTGCTTAATCAGTGAAATATAAAGGGCTAGCAAATC
>CAMYEY010000097.1 GCA_947254895.1 uncultured Clostridia bacterium | reverse complement strand
ACCGGGTTTATTCTGCAGGCCTTCCCTTGCCGGGGACTGAGGCAGAAGTTGTTTCTCCCGATGATGATGGTATAGGTGAATTTAGGTCCCGGGGTGAGAATGTCATGCTGGGTTATTTTGGTGATCCGGAGCTTACATCTGAAACTTTAAAAGAGGGTTGGTTCTATACCGGAGACTATGGCTATATCGATAAAGACGGCTTCTTGGTTATAACAGGACGCAAGAAAAATATGATTGTGACTAAGAATGGTAAAAATGTTTTTCCGGAAGAGCTAGAGGCTGTTCTTAATATCAACCGCGAAATTGCCGAGTCTGTTGTTTCTGGTATGCCTGGACGAAACGGTGACCTAGATATTGTTGTTGAAATTTACCCTGACTTTGAGGCTGTTACAGAAAGGTTGGGTAAGGCGGAGCCGTCTGAGGCTGAGGTTCAGTCCCTGATGGAGGAATTGGTTAAGGCCTTTAACCATGACCAGCCTAACTATAAGCGGATTAAGAGGGTTACCCTAAGGGATGAACCTTTTGCTAAAAATACATCCAAAAAGATAATCCGTAAGTATCATTAGGTGTCAAGACCATTACTACCAGTGGGTGGAAGTAAAAGGCTCTTTCAAAAAAGAAAAAAATTAATTATCTGACCATAAAAACTTGTCAACTTGGGTAGATATTGCTAACATACTATTTATTAAAACCACTGTGAGGGGAGTGAAAAAGCTAAATGACAGAAATCAGGGTTAAAGAGAACGAATCCCTAGACAGTGCTCTAAGACGTTTTAAACGCTCTTGTGCAAGATCTGGTGTTCTCGCTGAAGTTCGTAAACGCGAGCACTACGAAAAGCCAAGCGTTAAGCGTAAAAGAAAATCTGAAGCTGCACGCAAGCGTAAACGCTAATTACAGCTAAACAAACAGATGGTAAGAAGGGGCTGCATTTAAAACACGGCCCCTTTTTTATTACAACTTGGTCCGGAGTAGCCCTGTGGTATGGCCTAATTATGCTAAAATATACTATTGGGATAAGTGAAGAAAGAAGTGTTGGTTATCAAACAGCGAGTTTTAGAAAAAAGAAAGTGGTATCAGAATCCCCAAACCCAAGTCTATAATGATCGGGTTTTGCCGGGGAAGGAAACAGGGGTTGGGTCCAATCATGATCCTTTAACCGGATCTGTTTCACAAACTGAGCAAAATCATGAAAACATATCTGTTGATGACCAGGTTGACTGGTGCCTGGATGCTTTGCTTGAAGCAAAAGGACTCTTGAACAAGTCCGACCGAGAAGACTTCCTCCATCCCGAGCAGGGAAAGTTGGAAGATCCCTTTCTTTTTAAGGATATGGAACTTGCTTGTGAAATCATTGGCCATTCTCTCCAGGAAAAGGACCGGATTCTGGTCTACGGTGATTACGACTGTGATGGACTTACCTCAACAGCAATTTTGGTTAGATTCCTAAAAAGTCTCAAGGCAGATGTTGTCTATTTTATACCGGACCGTTTGGAAGATGGCTATGGTATTAGTCCTCAGACTGTAGAGCAGGTTATGGAACTAGGGCCAGACCTGATGATTACCGTTGATTGTGGCATTAATTGCTTTACCGAGATCGACCTACTCATGCAAAAGCAGGTTAAGGTCATTGTTACTGACCACCACCAAGCGGACCCAAGTTATAGCAAAAATGCCTTGGCCCTCGTTAATCCCCAACTTCCTGGTGAACAGTACCCCTTTAAGGGACTTGCCGGTGCAGGTGTGGCCTTTAAATTGGTGGAAGCCCTGAGCTCCTACCTGGGTCTTGAGAATTTTGACTTATCTCCTTATCTTTGTCTAGCGGCAGTCGGCACCGTAGCGGATTCTATGCCCCTGGAAGGGGAGAATCGGGTTCTAGTGGCCCTCGGAACAGCGATCTTCCGTGACAAGGCCCCGCTGGGACTCCGTCTTATGCTAGAAAAATTTAATATCAGCGGTCCGGTTGAAGCCTCCTTCTTTGGTTTTTCTCTGGGGCCTAGGCTCAATGCGGCCGGGCGTATGGGTGATCTGGCCCCTGCTTTGAGTCTTCTCTTGAGTGATGACAAGCAAGTTATTGCTGAAGCTCTCAATAGCTTGGAGAGCCTTAATAACCAGCGTAAGAGCTTAGAGCAAAAAATCTTTGCTGAGGCGGTTGAGCAAATTGAATCTATGCCTTTGGCAGACCGTCGCCACATTATTATTGTTGCAGATGAAAAGTGGCATGCAGGGATAACTGGTATAGTCAGCTCCCGCTTGATGGAAAAATACTTTTTGCCTGTGATTAGTTTTGCGGGGTCCAATGGTTATCTCAAGGGGTCCGCTAGGACGGTTGGGTGCTTTGATATATTGGCGGCTATTTCTTCGGCCGGTCAATATACTGAAAGTTATGGTGGGCACATCCAGGCAGCCGGTGTTACCCTGAAACCTGAAAATTATCAGGATTTTCGTAGGGAGCTTATCAACTATGCTGAAGCCAACCCGGTTAAAAAGTCAGAGGTGGCCAAGCTTCAGTACCAGTTTGAACTTCCCCATCATTTGCTCTGTGACCAATTGGCCAGGGGACTGCTTGCTTTTGCGCCTTTTGGCCAAAAAAATGAAAAGCCTTGTTTTGTTATCCGAAAACTAAAAATTGACCAGTGGCGAGAGGTAGGTCAAGGTCGACACGTCAGCCTCAGCCTTAAGCTTGATGATGGTCGCTTGGTTTCAGCCATAGCCTTTAATGCTCGGGAGTTTTCCAGGATTTTTCGGCAAAATGACTTGGTGGACCTCCTAGTTCATATCAATTGGCAAGAATGGAATGGGCGCTACTCTATGCAACTTCAGGTTCTTGACTGGCAGGTTCCTAGGCTCTCCAGCTTGGTTTGGGATGATCCGGAAAGGTTGGAAGAGGCCTACACTGTTAATGGTGAAAATTTATCTGAGATCGGCCAGATGTATGGTCTTGATAACAAACAGCTTCATATTAGTGAAGAGCAAATTAGGTTAGTCTATGGGTATATTAGAGCGCACCTGGATGACCTGGAAAAGGGATTTAATTCGGCGATCTTGGCTAGGGCAATTGTTCGGGAATCAAAGCTTTTCCTTAACCCCTTTATATTGCAAAGAATCTTGGATATCTTTGGGGAAATTTCTCTTTTAGATCTGCAAAAGATTGATCCGCTTAATCTGCTTCTATTATCATTTGCTGACAATCAAGAGGAAAAGTTAGCCGGAGAGAATATCAAGGCCAGTCCCAGCTGGCAAAACTTACATAGGCAGGAGCTAATCTGATGGGACTTCAAGAAAAAATTAATCTGAAAATGCAAGAAATACCGGCCGATCAACGCTATCAGGAATCTGACCAAAAGGTCCATGACCTGATTCGGGAATTTTTAGCCTATTCGGGTAGCAATGACCAGGCGGGTGAAAAGATCTGGCAGGCCTATGAGTTTGCTAAAAAGGCCCATGAAGGGCAAAAACGCAAGACTGGCGAAGATTATATCGTTCACCCTGTCGCTACAATGGAAATTTTGATTGATATCCAGGTGGATAGAGACACCTTGATTGCTTCCCTCCTCCACGATGTTGCCGAAGATACGCAATACAGTATCAAGGACATCTCAGATGCCTTTGGTCCTGATGTTGCCAGATTGGTCGATGGTGTTACTAAACTTAACAAAATTCACTTTTCTTCAAAAGAGGAGATTCAGGCTGAAAACTTCCGGAAGATGTTTTTATCAATGGCCGAAGATATCAGAGTAGTTTTGATTAAGCTGGCTGACCGCCTTCACAATATGCGGACCATCCGTTATATGAGTCCGGAAAAGCAAGAAGAAAAAGCCCAAGAGACTTTAGATATTTATGCCCCTCTGGCTCACAGGCTCGGGATCTATAAGATTAAATGGGAGCTCGAGGATATCTGTTTGCGTTACTTGGATAGTGATTCCTATTACGAACTGGTTGGAGCTATTGCCCAAAAACGGACTGAAAGGGAAAACTACCTGGAAAAAATCGTCTCTGAGATGAACACCAAGATTTCTGAAATCGGTATTGAAGCTGAAATAGAGGGTAGGCCCAAACATTTCTACAGCATCTATAAAAAAATGAAGACCCAGCACAAAAAGCTGGATGAAATCTATGACCTCTTTGCCACCCGAGTCATTGTTCCGACGGTCGGCGACTGCTATGCTGTGCTGGGCCTGGTTCACGAACTTTATAAGCCCATGCCGGGACGTTTTAAGGACTATATCGCCATGCCAAAAGCAAACATGTATCAATCCCTGCACTCGACGGTGATTGGTCCGGAGGGTGTGCCTTTTGAGGTACAAATCAGGACCTTTAAGATGCACCGAACCGCAGAGTACGGAATAGCAGCTCATTGGCTCTATAAAGAGGGTAAAAGCTCGGGTAAGCAGGATGAGGAGATGCAGGCCAAGTTGACCTGGCTCCGCCAACTCCTGGAATGGCAAAAAGATATGAGTGATGCTTCCGACTACATGGACCTTCTTAAGACTGGCCTTGTTTTAGACGAAGTGTTTGTCTTTACACCCAACGGAGAAGTTAGGTCTCTTACAGCCGGCTCTGTCCCTATTGATTTTGCTTACCAGATTCACAGTGAAGTCGGAAATTCCATGTATGGAGCCAAGGTTAATGGCCGGATGGTTCCCTTGAATTATAAGCTTAAGAGTGGTGATATTGTAGAAATATTAAC
>CAMYEY010000096.1 GCA_947254895.1 uncultured Clostridia bacterium | reverse complement strand
CATCAGGAAACTCAACCAGGCTGAGGCTTTTAGGGCGGGCAAGTTCTGAAGCCGAATAAACCAGGGGTGACCCGCTATATCTGATACTAGGCCGATCAACATAATGGGCCTGGTGGAGATGGCCCAGGGCCACATAGTCAAAAGCTTCGAGGAGACTGGTAGAAATTTGATCAATCCCTCCCAAGGAGAGCTGTTCTGAGTCAGAGAGAACAGCTTGCCCCTTGCGATTAACGAAAAACTGGTGGGCTATCAAGATGTGTCTGCCCGGCTGGTCTAAATCAAGCTCAGATAAAATAGCATCCAGGGCGTCTTCTTGATTCCTAATTTCCCGATCAGGGAAGAAGGGCCGGACCTGGCTTGGTCTAAAGAAAGGCAACAGGTAAAAATGATAGCGATTATCAAACAGGGAAAGCTTATCCAGCTTTCCCTGATATTCTGTCACGATATGGATATTGTGGTTTTTTAAGATCTCGGCAGCAAAAGCTAACCTTTGAGGAGAATCGTGGTTACCCCCTATGATCAGGCTAACCGTCTCCAACCGGCTAAGTCCCATCAACAGGTAATCAAAAAGAGCCATCGATTCAGCTGAGGGAACCACCCGGTCATAAATATCACCAGCAATCACCAGGACGTCCGGCTTCTTTGTCTCCAACTCTGCCAAAAGAAAATCAATAAAGAATCTTTGGTCATCCAGGAGGGAGTGCTGATGGAGGCTACGCCCCAGGTGCAAGTCTGCGGTATGGAGCAGACGCATTATTAAATAAAGGCCCAGCGGACAAAGTAAAATTGAACAAGCAGAACCAGGGCAATCAGGATAAAGAAAAGCCAGAAGGGGCTATTTTTTCTCGTCTGATGGCCTTTCTGGAAACCGGCATAAAGGTAGATAAAGGAATGAATCTTGCCGGTAACTGCCAGCCCAAGGGCCAAACTGGGAGCAAAAAAGCTAAAAATCCAGGCAAACAGTAAAACTAAAGAATAGGGCACTGTCGCTAAAACTGGGGTCTGGAAAAATTGCTTTAAGGGCTTCCGTTCACTCTTTAGGACCAGACCCATAACGAAGATCAAAAGACTTGTCACTAGGAGGGTCACCAACTGACTTAAGAGAGAAATACCAAAAGCTTTCCAAGCACCTGACTTACCACCGAGGCTGGCAAGGGCTAGGAGTGGCTGAAGGGTTTTACGGTAGATCGAAGCGTTAAGGCCGGCAACAAACAGACAATTGATGAATGCAAGGATACCAATACTACCCCAATGTAGGTTCAGGTGGAAAATCTGCATGGGCCGTTTAGAAAATAACAGGGCCAAAGCTTGTTGCAGGCCACCTAAGATATCCCTCAAAATTTTATTTGTTCCTTGGCTATAACGACTAGACTGATAGCTTCTAGCCTGGGGGGTCGGCCTCCTGGCGGACCGTCTCAGGTGACCATCATCTTGGTCTGCCTCATCAAAGTCATCTAAGTCATACTGTTGTGTTTGGTATTGTCCGGTCTGATACTGTCCAGTGTCTTGTCGGCTGGCAGAGTACTGGCCACCATACTGTTGGCGGTCATAGTCCTGAGCCTGGTAGTCGCCCCCAACCTTATCACTGTAATTATCATTGTAATTATCATCGTTCATGCTCTGGTCTCCTTCACCTGTTACCCGCTCAATGGTTCTACGAAAATCTGCTTCCCTTTGAGCTAGGTCTGGTTCTGTTCTATCAGATTCAACTGCAGAATCAAAGTCTATCCTGCGACTCACGGGTCGAGCCTCTTCATCACCTGACCTGACCTGGCTGGCCTCTCGTGCAGCTGCTGCATATTGTTCGGACCTAGCTTGGTCCGACAAATACTCATCAGATGGGTTAGGACGGTATGAACTCGTCCGTTCTTCATCAAATCTGCTATCTGTCATCTCATCTACTCCCTTATTGTCGATGTACTAAACGCATGGCCTTCATATTTACCGATAAAATATTGATGGCTGTATAATGCTGGACATCCTTGCTCAGTTTAGTCTGGGCCTGGGCTAAGACCCTCTGTGCATTGTAACCATAATACAATGAAACGCCCAAATTTAAAATTGCCCCATAAGTTTGTTTATAAACACGAAAATCTACAAGGTCAGAAATCCCCTCCACCTGGACCACAATTTGTTCTACCAGCATAGCCAAGGCGTCGTCAGAAATCGAATAGTTTCCGATAGTGGAAAAGGTCGGCCTAACTACAGTTTTTTCACCACCACTAACGTAGTCGGTTCGGTCGATAGCCCGATCCCAGCGTCTCTTCAGTTTTTGGAGGGGCTCCATAAAATAACCCGAGAAATCATGCTTAATCTCCATACTCGGAACCGGGATAGTATGGGTACCCTCAGTCATCCTTGTGGTTCTGGCAATCTGCCTTTCCTCTTCGGTTGTTATATCCTCAATCCTGATCAACATGGCAGGCCGGTTAAGCCAGAGATTGTCACAAATTTTATTGAGCATCCTATCTGAAGTCCCTAGGATCATGAGGATTGAGGGATTTTCTTCCAACAAGGCCCGCCGCATATTGGCAGCCCTGGTTGGGTCAGTAAATAAAGCCTGTCGAACAGACTCCAATTGAGTCGCTGCAGTTTTGGCAGAGGTTCCAGCCACTATGCTGGATCCATGGATTAAAAGTCCATCGTCAATCAGGTAGTTGATCTTGTGTTCGCTAGCCACAGTCAAAGCCCGTGTACTCTTGCCTGTACCAGACTTACCGATAAAAGCAACAACAGCAATCTGGGAAAGGTAATCTCGGATTTCCTGCTCACTCTCAGCCGCTGCCCTATTACCTGCCTCCTGGACAGAGTTTTTTACCGCCTCAGCAAAAGAACCAAAGGGGTTAAAGATCAATTGACCCGGTCGCAGGGGAACGTCTTTTTCAGGTTCAGGCACCACTTGGCTAAACCTTTCCTGGACTTTCTCTACAGCCTCCCCTTCAGCTTTTTTCTTTTTTCTTCTGCCAAATAAAAAATTAAACATTTGCCTTTTTCGCTAAAAAGTTTATCCCTTTTTTAGCTTGTTAAGTCCAGCCAAAGCCATTCTTAATCGTCACTCGCCCAATTATGAAAGACCTCCTGGACGTCGTCCACTTCTTCTAAGCGATCGATTAACTTTTCCAAATTTTCCCGATCTTCCTCAGAATCAACTTCCACCGTAACGAGGGGCTGGGGACCAACTGATAAATCAGCAAACTCATAACCAGCAGTTGATAGTTGCTGGAGAACCCTGTTATAGTCTTCAGCCTTGGTGATAATCTCATAGTAGTCTTCAGAGGTTACAATGTCCTGGCAACCGGCCTCCATAGCATCAAGCATGACCTGGTCTTCATCGGGATACTTCTCTTTTTCCAGAATCAGCTCCCCCCTCTTTTCGAACTGGAAGGACACACTACCATCCTTGCCCAGATTTCCCCCATATTTATCGAAAATATGTCGTACTTCACCGGCAGTCCGGTTACGGTTATCTGTCAAAGCTTGGACAATAATAGCCACTCCTGCCGGTCCGTAACCTTCATAGTCAATCCTTGTAAAGGCACTAGCATCAGAGTTAGCCGCATTATCAATGGCTCTTTTGATGGTATCATTGGGCATGTTATACGACTTAGCACGACTGATTGCTGCTTGAAGGGCTGTGTTTTCGGCCGGATTTGGCCCCCCCTCCTTAATTGCAACCTGAATCTCTCGTCCCAGCTTTGTAAAAATCTTGCCCCGCTTTTGGTCAACGGCTTCTTTTCTTTTTTTAATATTGTTCCATTTTGAGTGTCCTGACATAAGTCCTCCATAATTTAAGTAAAATTGTATCAATCGGCCTTTTAAGCCTAAATGTCTGTAAATTCTTTGTTGTTCCCTTTTATAAGGCCTAAAGCACCCTTATTCAAGTTCCGGGCTGTAAGTCTGCCTGTAAGGGGAATTCCCGAATCTCTCCCTTGTGATAAACGACCCTATCAGCTGTTAAGTCTTTGACCAGGTCAATAAATTCTTCCTCCCTGCCCAAAGCTACAGCGACCTCCCATTCCACCTTAGCCTGATAAATAGGTTCCTCTTGGCGGTAGCCGAGTTGATCAAGCTGGTAACGGAGCTTTTCAGCCAGGCCATAGTCTGAACTCAGCCTATACATTTGGTGGGCTAACCAGCGTACAATTCCGGCTTGATCAACAGCTAAAGAAGCCGCCTTGCTATAAGCCCTAACCAAGCCACCAGCCCCCAATTTAATGCCGCCAAAATAACGGACTACGATGACTGCCGCTTGAACCAGCCCCTGCTTGGCTAGCACATCTAAAACGGGCATACCGGCTGTCCCCTGGGGCTCTCCATCATCAGAAAAGCTTTGTGCCATTTGAGGCTTGGCTAAAATCCAGGCATAGACATGGTGGGTCGCATCCGGATACTTTTGTTGTTGCTCTCTTAAAAATCCTTGAGCCTCCTCCACATTCTCAACCGGTTTGGCCAAAGCAATAAAGCGAGACTTTTTTTCTTCCAGCTCAATTCGGCTACTTCGAGCCAAAGAGAGGTAATATTGTAAAGCCGGCTTAGTCATCGCCTTATCCGATTGCCTTTCCCTAGTGTATTTCTATATTTGTCAATTATAACCTAAGATCAAGGGAGAAAAAAATAGGGCTTTCAAAGTAATCCTGTCAATGTTTGTAAATTGGATGACCATCTTGTTAAAATCGCCAAACCAAGGCCCTATCCGGCAATGGAAGGCCTTTA
>CAMYEY010000095.1 GCA_947254895.1 uncultured Clostridia bacterium | reverse complement strand
CTGTTTCCCATGAAAACACCTCCAAAAAGCTTTTATTAAAGTTTTGTTACTCATTTGGACCCCTCAATCCCATATGGGTTCAAGGAGCCTATAGAGGCGGCCTAAGAGGGAGTTCCAGTTATAATTTAAGGGAGGGTTCGGGTAAAGCCTTACCAGGCGGTAAAAATAAACCAAGAGATATAAGACCAAGACCAGGGTCAACAGGATATTAAAGCTTCTGCTATTTCCCATCAGGTTTGGCCGACGTGGCTGCCCCGACCGCACAGCCCTGAGGTCAGAAATTTTTCGGTAGAGGAAAGCAATCAGGCTGACCAAGAGGATCAAGAGGCTGACCGGTATGAGGGGGTGCCAGTGAAAGGCAGCGGATAGGTCTCCCCTCATCAAGGCACAAGTCGCCCGGGTAGACCCGCAGGTCGGACAGGGGAAACCCAACCAACCTTGTAGGAGGCAACTTGTCCCCCAAAGTTTAGGGGCAATAAGCAAGTGGACCAGGAGACCCAGACTGATAGCTAAGTTGAGCCGTCTTTGCCGTAAACGAAACTTGGGACTAAGGGCCGGATCGGCCAATAGTCCCAAGCTGATTCCAATAACTTGTATAAGGTCTTTGATGAGTTGCATCTTAATTTTGCGTTTTCAATTAATAGGTCATACCGGGGCCTTGAGCTCCATTGGCCAACCAGATTTTATTGAGGTCATCCTGAACCTGATAAACCATAAGGAGTGAACCAAAGCCTGCAAAGAGAGAGATCAGCAGCCAGGCTAAAAACTTGCTATCTGAACTGCGTCCCTCCACATGGTTAATCTGCATGATGGCCTGGTCGATCTTAGACCAGTTGATAAAACTAAAAATAAAGCAGAAGAGACCGATGATGGCATAGTTGGGCTCCGTCAGGTTACTCCGAGTATAGTTGTTGATTTCTTCAGAAACCTTATAGTGCCAGATAACGCCATAAATGCCACAGGTCACCAGGGTCAAAAGCATAACCGTGAGGGGGCTGCGAATCTCACCGAGGGGGCCTTTGACAAAAGCTTGTCCCTGGTTAAAGTTATTTGAATTAGCCTGGTTAGGATTCGGTCCACCCTGCCAAGCTCCCTGATTATTCTGATATTGGCTAGCTTGACCTTGGTAGCTTGGATTCGGATTGTTCCAGCCTTGGCCTTGATTTTCTTGGCATTGCCCTTGATTCAAATTATCTGAAGCAGTCTGAAAACTTTCATGCTGGTAGCCGGCATCTTCTCTGATAGTCTCACCGGCATCAGCCTGCACCCTACTCTGTTCTGTCGATTGTCCTGTCTGGTTGACGGACTCTTGCTTTAAATTATCTTGCTGATTGTTGTCTTGGTTATCCATAAAACACCTCCATGTCAACTACATAGATTATAGCAAATCGTCGGAAACAGTTGATTAACATTTACTTAAACTTTACGCAAACTTTACTCTAAGGCTGATCCTGATTATCCCCCTCATTTATTCTACCGATTCTGCCAGTCCCATAAAACAAAAAAACCGCAGGTTCTAAAACCTGCGGTTGATCTGGAGCTTGCTGGGAGACTCGAACTCCCGACCTGCTGATTACAAATCAGCTGCTCTACCAACTGAGCTAAGCAAGCAAATTTATTTTTGTTTTATCTTCAAGTCGGTTACCTAGGTGTAACTCATCTTAAGACTTAGATATAGTAACACAAAACCGGGATAAGTCAAATGCTATTTTTAGGATTTGCTTGGTGAGCTGGGTTGGGTTAGAAGTCTTAGTTAAAAGGTCAATCTTTCACCGTTTACGATATCAACGGCCTCCTGTTCTACCTTCCATTGACCTGAATCATCGGAAAGAACCGTAACCGAGCAATTGTTGGGAGCAATCATCGCCCCCTGGGCAGCCTGATCCAAACCTTTAACCAAACCTAGGAGCGAACGGATAAAGGCACCATGTGAAAAGGCCAGGACATTTTTGCCTGCCTGGTCTCTCTGAATTTTGCTGAGAAAGCCCTCGGCCCGGGCCAGGACTTGGTCAAAAGATTCCGCTCCTGCCGGCGGTTGGTAGTTAGCCCGGTCGAAGAAGTAATTATGAAAGGGGTGGTCTTTGGTAAAGACAGACTTATCAGCAAAACTCGTCCCCTCATAGATGCCAAAGGCGATCTCGATGATCAAGGGTTCAACGATGATCTCGGGATGGGTTGAAGGACTTTTCTCACCGGCCCTATCAGACCCGACTCCGCAGATGGTTTCGGCCATTTCGCGGCAGCGGTCCAGGGGGCTGGTATAGACAGCATCATAAGGAAGGTCCTTGAGAGCTTCAGCCAAAATGGCTGTCTGTTCCCTACCCACGCTATTGAGCGGGATGTTGACCTGTCCTTGGAATTTTTTAAGTTTATTCCAATCTGTCTGTCCGTGTCTTACAATAAAAAGTCGCATCTACTTATCCCTTCTTAAAGTTCCCTTGTCCGATCGTTCTTATGCGGCTTAGGGCTTTTGCAGTTCTTCAACCGCCTTGTTCTCACCAATTAAAATCAATTCATCATTCAGGAGGATTTTTTCTCCAGCCAAGTTGGAAATGATCATGGAGTTTCCCCTTTTGATGGCCACTACGTTCAGATGGTAACGGTTTCTGAAATCCAGTTCAACCAAGTTTTTGTTGAGCCAGGAGGCTTCAGCCTTAATTTCGACCATAGAATACTTATTGCTGAGCCTGATGTATTCCAAAATATTGTGGCCGGATACAGACCGGGCCAAGCGGGTTCCCATGTCTAACTCAGGAAAGATGATCTGGTCGGCACCAAGTTTTTCTAGAATCCTGGCCTGCATGTCAGAGGAGGCCTTGGCTATGATCCTGGGAATTTTATAATCCTTGGCTGTCATGGCTGAAATGATGGAAGCCTCCAGGTCTGTTCCGATAGCAACAATAGCCACATCAAAATTGGATAAACCTAATTCTGCTACCGCCGCTTCATCTTCTAAGTCACATTGGACGGCTGTGGTCACCTTAGTGGCTATGTCTTGGATTTTTTCAAAGTCTCGGTCTACAACCATGACTTCCACATTTTGTCTAAAAAGCTCACTTGCAACGGCACTGCCAAAACGACCGGCTCCAAAGACGACAACTGATAGACTCATTTCCTTTTTCTACTCCTTTTTCTTGTCTGTATATATTATATATTATATATATTTATATTTAATACCGATTTAATATAGTGTTCATAAGCAGTTCATAAATTACCTGTTTATGTTTGTTCGTTAATTTTTCGTTCATAGTTTGGTAGTTTTGTCATTTTTCTGCAACCAATGTACACCTGCTTACAAGGCCTTTAACCAACTGTGATATTGGCAGCGGCATAGCGAATCTTGGCATTTTTCTGCCGGTTACCGATGGCAAAACCCAACGTTAGTGGGCCAACCCGCCCAGCATACATGGTTAGGGTTATCATGATCTTGCCTATGGCCGAAAGTTCCGGTGTAATGCCCTTGCTGAGACCCACTGTGCCATAGGCAGAAACAGTCTCAAAAACCAAGTCAATAAATTTTTGCTGCTCTGAAATGGTTAAAATAAAGGCAACCAGGATAACGAGTGCCAGGCTGGCGATAACTAAGGACAAGGCTTTGCGGATGGTTCGGCTGGGGATATGACGCTGAAAAACGATTGGTTCCTCCTGGCCCCGCAAGGTAGATAGGCTGCTCAGGACAAGGACAGCAAAGGTTGTGGTTTTAAGGCCTCCTGCCGTTGATCCCGGTGAACCACCGATAAACATGAGGATAGTCAAAAGAAAGCTGGTCGAATCACGGAGCCCCGCCAAGGGAACCGAATAAAAACCGGCTGTCCTGGAGATGACCGATTGAAAGAGGGATTGGTTGATTTTAACCTGGAGGCTCTTCTCCCCTGCTAAGGTAGCCGGATTAGAGTACTCAAGTAGGAAAAAGACAAGGGCCCCGCCCAGGATTAAAAGGAGGGATGAAAGTAAAACAATCTTAGCCTGGGTCGAGAGTTTCTTAGGATTTTTAAACTTAAAAATCTCCTTGTTTACCAAGAATCCCAGACCACCGATGACTACCAGGGCCATGATGGTGTAGTTGATAACAAGGTCACCCCGGAGAGGATAGATGGAATCCCCCATAACATCAAAACCGGCATTACAAAAGGCCGAGACAGAATGGAAGATCGAATACCAAGTTCCTAGTCTAGCCCCGTAAAGGGGAACCAGACGCGTAGCAAGGATTAGACTACCAATTAACTCAACTGTTAACGTGAAGACGATAACATATCTTAACAAGCGGATAATGCCTGAAAAAGAGTCTAAATTGAGCTGTTCTTTGAGAATTTGCCGGCTTACAAGTCCTATTTTTTTACCCAAAAAGAGGGGGATAATCGTGGCCAAGGTCATGATCCCAAGCCCCCCTATCTGAATCAAAATAAGGATGATAATTTGCCCGGCCAGATTAAAGGTTTGGCCGGTATTGACAACAACGAGGCCTGTAACGCAAGAAGCTGACCCGGCAGTAAAAAGGGCATTAATAAAGCCCACCGAATTGCCTGCCCTGGTAACCTGGGGTAGGTTAAGTAGGATTGCTCCCGACAAGATCAGGACGGCAAATCCAATCAGTAAGACCAAGGGCGGATTGAGTGGGATAGCATCAAGCTTCTTTTCCAAAGCTTTCGTTATTTTATGCATTTTTTCGCCTTTTATTTCGTATTATTTATTTTTTAAAAGGTCACGAATCTCTTCTAAGAGCACAATGTCATCTGCTTTAGCAGCCGGTGCTTCTTCTGCCG
>CAMYEY010000094.1 GCA_947254895.1 uncultured Clostridia bacterium | reverse complement strand
GCCAAGTGATGAAATCGTCCATCCGGAACTGGCCTATTTACTTGACGCCCGTCTCATAGGGCAGGTCTTCAATACCTATCTTTTGCTTGAGCAAGCTGACCAGTTTATTATCATCGACCAGCATGCCGCCCACGAAAGGGTCTTATATGAACGTCTCCACCAGCAATATATGAAGCATAAGGATCAGCCTTTTCCTAAGCAAAGTTTGCTTCAACCCTTAACTATGACCCTGTCGCCGTCAGATCTTGCGATTGTTGAAGAAAACACGAAAATTTTTGACCGATTGGGTTTTGAAATTGACTTATTTGGTGAAGATACAATTCTTATTAGAACTATACCCAACACAGATAAGGGGAAAATGAGCGGTGTTGAGGCTGTTCAAGCTTTAATTGACAGCATGGCAGATCGGTCCTTTTTTCAAGAAGATAAGCAAGATGAACTCCTCCATACCGTGGCCTGCAAGGCTGCTGTTAAAGCACATGATATTTTGAGCTATACAGAAATGAAACAGCTAGTTGCAGATTTGCTATGTCTAAAAAATCCTTTTCATTGCCCCCATGGTAGACCTCTCATCATAAAATTAAGCCAGACTGACCTGGAAAAGCTTTTTAAAAGGATTGTGTAAGTAAATGCGAAAAAATGACCAGAGACAGGTTATCGTAATTTGTGGCCCTACAGGTTCAGGAAAATCAGACCTGGCTTTTGAGTTAGCCAGGTTAATCGGTGGAGAAGTTGTTTCGGCAGATTCTATGCAAATCTACCGAGAAATGGACATTGGTACTGCTAAAGTTTCTCAGCAAGAACAAGCTATAGTAAAGCACCATATGTTGGATATCATTGAGCCAACAGCCTCCTATAGTGTAGCCGACTATAGTCAGCAAGCAAGCAAAGTGCTGGAAGATATTTGTAACAGGGGAGTTTGGCCCATAGTCTGCGGTGGTACAGGTCAGTATATTAATGCCCTCCTTGATGGCCTTATCTTTTTTGATATTGAAATAGATCCCAAACTCAGAGCAGAAATCACCGACCTCATTCAGCCTGAGACAAGTCATTACTGGCATAAGGAGTTAGCAAAGCTTGATCCACAGGCCGGACACACGATTAAAGCTACAGATCTAAGACGGATCCGGAGATTTTTTGAGGTTTTTAGAGCAAGTAAAATGACGAGAACAGAGCTGAATGAAAAATCAAGAGCCAAGGGACCTGACTTCAACTTTATCGCCTTTTACTTAAAACCAGACCGCCAAGCACTCTACCATAAAATTAACAACAGGGTAGAGAGAATGTTCCAATTAGGTCTAAAAGAAGAGGTTGCCGGACTAATCTGTCGCTACCCTAATATTGAACAGTGCCAAAGTTTCCAAGCCATAGGTTATAAAGAAAGTCTAGCCCTTGTTAAAGGGGAAAAAAGCCAAAGTGAAGTTATAGATACTATTTCCAGGGTGACACGCAACTATGCCAAACGTCAATTTACCTGGTTTAACGCTAGGAAAGATATGAAACACTTAGATAATTTATCGAGAGAAGATTCACTAGATTTGATTACCAATTATTTATTATAAGATATTCTCAAGGGAATTAGGGAAAAGTCATCTGAAAATCGTACCTGATACGCAATTTCTGTTGCTTCTGTATAGTTTTTAACAAAATCTTTGAGAGTTTTGTCTGTATCTTACTGCTACCTTTTCAGCTATAATATCTCTACTTTCAAGCAAGTCAAGGAGGTGGAGCCTTAAGATTAGCAATCTCTAAAGGGTAGTAGAAGATTCACATATTTTGCAGTTTTTACTATTTTTTGCAAAAGTTATTCACAAAACAAAAACATATTTGAGTTACAGTTTGGTTACAATCTATTTAGATTCACCTTAATTTAGAAGATAGGGTAAGAAAAACAGAATAAAAAAGCCAAGAAAGAAAGGGCCAAGTTATGAAATTTGTTAGTAATCGGGATAATATAAGTAGTAGTAGAAGGATGCAAGACAGCTTTTTGAACTTTTGCCGAAAAGAGGAGATTGAAGTCATTTTAGAAATGAACAACTCTTTCACAGCTGAGGGCTTTATCATTGGCTTTGACCAGGATAGTATCGTGCTTGAAAATTCAGGATGCCAACACCTATACTTTCTAGGAGCCTTATGCTGTATAAAGCCTAAGCAAGAGGTTAACTACATATTCAACGAGGCTTATCGCTATAAGAAAACCTTAAAGAGCTACCCGGAGTACACCTCTAACTATTCCTAATATGCGGCAGTCGTCATGATAAAAGGGGATAGGTTTATAGGCAGAATTCTTAGGCAGTAGGTAGGATTTTCCCTCTATGGAGCCTAGTTCTTTTACTGTAGCCTCATCCCCAATCAAACCAACGACTATTTCACCAACTTCCGCTGTGCTTCTTTGTTCAACAAAGACAATATCGCCATCCATGATAGCTGCATCTTGCATTGAATCACCCTTAACCTTTAGAGCGTAAAGGTCATGATAACGGTCAAAATAATCGGGGATAGGGATGCTTCTCTCTATATTTTCGTTGGCTAAAATAGGCTTACCGGCTGTTACCTGGCCAATGAGTGGGGCATTTCTAAAATTTTGTTCGGGTTCGAAATCTGACTCTGGTATGACGATGGCCCGCCTTTTGCCATCGCTATAGGTAATTCTTCCTTCATTTTGCAAACGATTTAGGTGATTATGGACGGTAGAGGTTGACTTAACCCCGATTCCATTGCAAATATCTCTTACAGATGGTGAGTAGCCATATTTATTGATGTAATTTAAGATAAAATCATAAATCTTATCAGCAGTCTGATTAACATTTGCCCTAGTAAAACGATATTTCTGTGCCATGATATAAAATCCCCTAGATGGCCAAAGCCAACTTAATCCTGTTTGCTTTTATGATTGCCAATACAATAACAGAACGATTGTTCTTTGTCAAACAATTGTTCGTTTTCAGATATTTTAAAATAAATGGGGTTTCCAGATTAGTTGTTATAGATGACTTTCTTTAAATTTTAGAATAAATCAGTTGAGCATGTTATAATTCTAATCATAATTTATTTCTTGGGGAGCTTAAATGGAAGACAAAAATCAAAATAATGGAATTCGTCGACCGCATAGTCCAATCGACTCAGGTCAAGTCGCTACTGGTGCTCCAGGTCAAAATCCATCTCTTGTTAGCGAAACCAATAACCCTCCACACAATCTTAAATCTGATAGACAATCTCAGTTGAAAGGATCTAACCAAGATCAAGATGCCCCAAAACGGCACGATGGATCCAATAGGAATTATGTTAATGATGAAACGATCGTTAAAGCTGATTCTATTGGATTTAACACAAAATCCCTACGCCAGTATTTAAAAACGGATAATGAAGTGAAACTTCAAAACTCCAGCAAGGACCATGATTCCAACAGCCCATTGGCACTGGCAGAAAAAAGCGGATCCAAAATATATAAGCTAGTTGGCTACACGACGGTAGGAAAGATCAATCGGACTTTTGAAAAAGAACATAGGCAAATTGTTCTTAGAAAATTCTTAGTTACAGCCATAATTGTTTTAGTCTTACTTATCGGCTTTATCATTTTAAATCCTTTTAAAAGTACTAGCGACATAAAAAGAATTCTCGGTATAGACAGCAAATTTAATAATGAAGCTTACGAATCATTTAAAGATAAAGAGGCTGACCAGACAATAAACTTGCCAAGCCAAACTCATATCAAGGATCATGATTAAGCTTAACAGCTGTTTTTTTATAGAAACGGACCTATACGGACCTATTCTCTTGATTAATTTCCGGTTTAACTGCACAAAACTATTATTTTGCGAAGTTGAACAAAGATTCAAAGCCTACACCCTCCCCAGCTTTTATCCTAAAACTAACAGTAATAAGGCTAAATTACTTTTCTCTACATAGTATTTATAGGACATAGCTGTTATAATTTTTGAGAACCTAATAATAAAATATCAACAAGACAGGTGGAGAATCTGATCAGTCTTTATAAAATTCATATAAGGACTGATTTATTTATGATGAGAACTGAAATTTTATTTATATTTAGCAATCGGCAAGCAATCATCAAGCCAGAGGCCGCATCTGCCGTGGCGAGCTTTAAGGCAGAAAACCAAGACCTCCTGGTAGACCAACTAATCACACAAGATCCCGGCCATTTAGAAAGAGCTGTCTCTGACTTTGTAAAGACTTACCCTAAGGCTTTGATTGTGGTTGCCGGTGGCGATGGAAGTTTAAATGAGGCTGCCAATGCTATTTATAAAAGTCAGACCCAAGCCAGTCTCTGCCCTATACCTTATGGAACAGCTAATGATTTCTGTAAGTTGCTTTATCAAAATTTTGACTTGAATAATTTTCTTAAGGAGCTAAAAAAGCAAAAAACTATCCTGATAGACCTGATGGAATTAACTGGTGATATCAATATTATCGGTACAGGTCCGGATAATATTTTTGCTCAAGCCGGCAGAAAGCTCAAACAAATATATACACTAAATGTGACCAGTCTGGGCCTCGATACGGAAATTCTTAAGTCCTCCTTTCAGTTACTGGCCAAGTTTCCTAATCTAGCTGGTTCTGCCTATATTGGGGCCGTTCTCAAACACTTTTTTCAGCCGAAGCTTCCTACTCTTCCGGTTTCTCTAAGCTTTGATGACCGAGAAAGAACAGTAGATTGTTTGCTGGCTGCTTTTTGTAATGGCGGTTTTTATGGTAATGGTTTTAATCCTGCCCCAAATTGTAATCTAGAGGATGGCTTGCTCAATTATATTGTTGCCCCAGCCTTGGGACACCGTAGTTTTGCCAGGTTAGCTTTAAAGTATAAGTCTGGTAAAATCCTTGAAGAGTCAAAAAT
>CAMYEY010000093.1 GCA_947254895.1 uncultured Clostridia bacterium | reverse complement strand
CTCATGAAGAAAAAACTTTTGACTGCACTGCTTATCGGAACTTTAGCTATCACCGGATGTGGTTCCGACAAAAAAACAACAGGTAATGAAGCAAAGACAGAATTAACTATTTCTGCCGGGAACCTTTTAGTTGCCGGTAAATTTGACCCGACAACCGGTTATGGAGTTTGGACTCCCGATATTTTCCACAGCCATATTCTTGCTATCGGAAAAGATAATAAAATTGTTAATGACTTGGCTACAAAAGAAACTATCAGTTCTGATGGTTTAACTTATACCTATGAAATCAGAAAGGATGCAAAATTTTCAGATGGTAAACCCTTAACAGCCAAAGACATTGTTTTTACCTTTAATACTGCAAAACAAAAAGCATCTGCTGCAGATCTCAGCATGCTTGATTCTGTTGAGGCAAAAGATGACTATACCGTCATTTTCCATCTGAAAAAGCCTTGGTCATCTTTCCCCTACAGTCTGACAGAAACGGGCATTGTACCTGCTCATGCATATACGAAAAACTACGGTGATAAACCGATTGGCTCCGGTGCATGGCGTGTCGTTGATTTCAAAAAAGACCAACAGCTTATTCTTGAACCCAATGAGTATTATTATGGTAAAAAATCCAAATTTAAGAAGATTACCATTTTGAAAATGGATGAACAGACCGCTTTAGCCGCCGCTAAATCAGGTCAGTTGGATTTGGTATATGTCGATGGTGAAACATCAAAGGCTAAAGTAGACAATATGCAAGTCCTCACCCTTCCGACAGTCGATAACTTTATCATTAACCTGCCTACCATCCCGGAAACAAAAAAAGGTGACGAGGTTGTCGGAAATAATGTAACCTGTGACATTGCCATCCGTAAAGCCTTAAATATCGGTATCAGCCGGCAGGCTATCATCGACAATGCTTTGGCCGGTGTAGGAATTCCATCTTATGGAACAAGCCCTGATGTACCTTGGAGCAGCAAATATAAATTTGAAGACGGCCGTGTCGAAGAAGCCAAAAAGCTTTTGGAAGAAGCAGGATGGAAAGATACTGACGGTGACGGTATCCGTGAAAAGAACGGTGTAAAAGCAGAATTCACAATCACCGGCAGAAGCAACGATTTGGCCCGGTACAATACAGTTGTTGCCTTGTCAGCACAAGCTGCTCCTTTGGGCATACATATCATACCTAAATCAGAGGCATGGGTTGTGGCAAGAAAAGCGATGCATATCCCTACCTGTTGGGCAATGACTGACATTAATCCTATCAGCTTCTACAGAAATTTCCATTCCAGTCAAATTGGTGTACTCGGTATTAATAACCCGGCTTCTTATAGCAATCCTGCTGTTGATGCGGAAATTGAAGCTGCTATTGCTGCCACCGACCGTGAAGAAGCTTATAAACACTGGATTAACGCCCAGTACTTAACGGATCAGGACGTTCCTTTCCTATTTATTACCTTGCCATCACTGACTTATTTTGTTAAAGACGGTCTTCATATCCCTATGCCGGAGAAAACCATCAACAGAGGCCAGGGGATTTCCATTGTAGAAAATATGAATGAATGGACTTGGGGCAAATAATTTTCTGATTTATAGAGAAAGGAAATCATTTTGAATATCCGTTACTTTTTAAAAACACTGGTCCGGATGGTTCTTCTTCTTATCTCTACTACTATTATCAGCTTTTTCCTTATCACTTCTTCTCCCATGGATCCTGTGGATTCCTTTTTGGGAGAAGTAAGTGTTTCAGTAGAACAAAGAGCTCAAATTGAAGAAGAATGGGGACTTAATAAATCTCCTGTAGAACGATACATTACCTGGGCCACTCACTTTGTCACAGGAGATATGGGAGAATCTATCAGTTACCATGAACCTGTCAGCAAAGTTCTGGGCGAACGTTTTAGAACATCATTTCCTCTTATGATGATTGCCTGGGTTTGTTCCGGTCTCTTAGGGTTTACGCTGGGTATTATATCAGGAGCTTTTAAAGATACTGTTTTCGATAAAGTCATTAAAACAACAAGTCTTCTTTTAGCTTCTACTCCGGTATTTTGGATCGGTCTTGTCATGCTCGTTATATTTGCCGTGGAACTGCAATGGTTTCCTCTCGGATTGGCAGCACCGGCAGGAAAACTATCAGAGGATGTCACTATTATGGACCGGTTATATCATTTAGTCCTCCCGGCCATCACATTAAGCATTAAGGGGATATCCAATATTGTTCTTCATACACGGCAAAAACTGATTGATGTGCTTGAAAGCGATTATGTCCTTTTTGCTAAAGCAAGAGGAGAATCTCTGAAACAAATTATTATCCGGCACGGACTTAGAAACATTTGCTTACCCGCAATCACTTTACAATTTGCTTATATCAGTGAGCTTTTCGGCGGCTGCGTGCTGGCTGAGCAAGTTTTTTCTTATCCTGGTCTTGCCAATGCTGCTACACATGCAGGCTTATTCGGAGATGCTCCTATGCTTCTAGGTGTTGCTGTATTTAGTGCAGTCTTTGTATTTACGGGAAATCTGATTGCAAATATCTTATACGGAATTATCGATCCCCAAATCAGAGAGGGTGGTGACCGCAATGCCTGAAAAAGAATTGGCCGCCCCAAGATCATTTCATCTGAACTATCGTCAAAAAGTACTCATGATAATCGGTATCGGACTTTTTATTTTAGTCACTATATGTTTATGGGGAATATATATGTCTCCGGAGCTATATGCTCCGAATTACGCAGACAAACGCTTAGCTCCTTCTCTTATCCATTTATTTGGTACTGACAATCTGGGACGGGATATGTTTTATAGAACAATCAGCGGACTTTCTCTCAGTATACGAATCGGTTTGCTATCTGCCGTCCTGAGTACCTTTATCGCCGTTATTTTAGGCACTATGTCCGCAATTTACGGAGGTAAAGTCGATTATGTGGTCAACTATTTGGTAGATCTCTGTATGGGCATCCCTCACATCATTCTTTTAATTTTAATTTCCATTGCATGTAATGGCGGTGCTTTTGGTGTTATTACAGGCGTAGCAGTCACACACTGGCCCTCTCTGACAAGAGTTATCAGGGCTGAAGTCATGCAAATCCGTTCTGCCAGATATGTCCAACTTTCAAAACATATGGGAAAAAGTTCCTGCTATATTGCAGTGCATCATATTATCCCCCATGTATTTCCTCAATATCTGGTAGGACTCATTCTTCTTTTTCCACATGCTATACTTCACGAAGCAGGAATTACATTTTTAGGCTATGGCCTTCCCTTGGACACACCAGCAGTAGGCATCATATTGTCTGAGTCCATGAAATATTTATCAGCAGGTATGTGGTGGCTCGCTATATTCCCGGGTTTGGCGCTTCTTTTGGTCGTGCAGCTTTTTGACTTAGTCGGTGACTATCTCAAAATTTACATTGATCCCCACAGTTCGCGGAAATAGGAGGACTTATGAATTATACTGAAAACACTTTACTCACTGTCCAAAACCTTTCCGTAAGTTTTGAAAGTTATGATGCAAAATTAAAAAAAGTAATTTTTACAGCCATTAAAAATCTGAGCCTCACTCTGGAAAAAGGAAATATACTGGCCATCGTCGGGTCCAGCGGTTCAGGAAAAAGCTTGCTGGCTCATGCCATTATGGACATTCTTCCGGACAATGCAAAAACCGGTGGGACATTTTATTACAAAGATGAAAAACTGACACCAAACAGAATACGGGAATTAAGAGGAAAAGAAATTGCTTTTATTCCCCAATCTATCGCTTTCTTAGATCCACTCATGCAGGTAGGTGAGCAAGTCCGAGGAATTGAAGGAAAAGCTGTAGAAGATTTGCAAAAAAAACTGTTCAAACGTTTCCGTCTGAAAGAGGGCACCGATAAATTGTACCCGTTTCAGCTTTCCGGTGGTATGGCAAGAAGAATTCTTCTCTCCACCGCACTTGTTACAGATGCAGAACTCATCATTGCTGATGAACCGACCCCGGGTCTTGATTTAGAAACTGCCATAAAAGCTCTCCAAGATTTGCGACAACTGGCAGATTCCGGAAAAGGAATTGTTTTGATCACCCATGATATAGATTTAGCTATTCATATTGCTGACTATATTTCTATTTTTCACGACGGAAGAGTCATTGAAACTGCTTCTACAAGTACGTTCAAAGAAGATGGAACAGGCTTGAAACACCCTTACAGCCGGGCCCTTTTTGCGGCGCTTCCTCAAAACGGATTTCATCTTGAAACTTGCCCGTATTGTGGTTCAAGCAGTGCCACATGGCTTGTTGACGAAACAGGAATGAGGTGTGATTGTGAACATTCTTGATATAAAAAATGTAAGTTTTCGTTATAACCGCGGACCATTCGTCTTAAAGGATATTAATTTATCTATAGAAGAAGGCGAAGTCGTTGTTTTATTAGGCCCCAGCGGTTATGGAAAAAGTACTTTGGCTCAAATTATTTCAGGTTTTTTACGTCCTACTCATGGCAATATTTTGTTTAAAGGTGCACCACTACCCAAATCAGGATACCGCCCTATCCAACTTGTTTATCAACATCCTGAACAGGCTGTTAATCCTCGCTGGAAAATGAAAGATATTTTATATGAGCCGGGACCGCCCGAAGAAGAAGTGTTACGTGAGATGGGAATACAGGAAAAATGGTACAGTCGCTGGCCGAATGAATTATCCGGCGGTGAACTTCAACGATTTTGTGTTGCCCGAGCCCTCAGAAAAGATACCCGACTTTTAATTTGTGATGAAATGACAACAATGCTTGATGCCCTCAACCAGGCTCATATCTGGAATTATGTATTGAAGTATGCCAAAGAACATCATATAACATTAATTGCCATTACCCACAATAAATATTTGGCTGAAAATATTGCAAACCGCATCATCAAGCTTCCCGAATTGAATCACATTCAAGTACAAGAGTCTGAATACTAAAAAAACTCTAACGAAGTGAACTTTATTCACTTCGTTAGAGTTTTTTTATGTTCCAATATTATGCTTCGGCTAAAAGTTCTGCCACATAATCCCAGTTGACTACCTGGA
>CAMYEY010000092.1 GCA_947254895.1 uncultured Clostridia bacterium | reverse complement strand
GGATTTCATAAAAGCAGCTTCCTCAATCAAGTTTGTAGCCGTTAGCCTTTTAACTCGGTCCACATCCTTGTATAAATTTTTAAGTCGTGCGATCTCTCTTTTTATCTCTTTATCTTTATCAACTGCCATCTAAAATCACCTACCTTTCCATTTTTCAAGGGTGGGGGTTATGCAAAAATCACCTGTGCGTTTTTTGTGTGTACCCCTGCCGGTCCCCATTGCTAATCATTCCTATTTCTAATTAGGGGGGATTATTTGATTTTTAAATTTTTTATTTTTTTATTTTTTAAAAATATTTCCTTCCTCATCAAAAAATAAATCTTCTTCTACTGCATGATGCTTTTTAAAAGTTTTCGTGTTATGACACTCTAAGCATAAGTACTGCAAATTCTTATGGTTAAGTATGATATCCACATCATCTATATTTTCTGGAGTGATCTCCTCGATATGGTCGACGATGTACCCACGCTTCTTTTTACAATGCTCACACAGTCCGCCATCTATCGCTTCTCTTTCTGCAATAAAAGAAGCACGACACCTCTGCCATGCCCTTGACTTGTAAAATCCTTTTGCATAATCTTTTGCCATATATCTTCCAGTCTTACATGCCTTGCTCCCGCCCCAGCCATCTAATTGACATGTACTTTACCCGATACAAAGAGAACCAAAAACGTATTTATAGGGGAAAATAGTTGTCGGTTAACTTGAAATAAACTTACCTTCTCCTTGCATCTACCTATGGTGGAAGTGACTGGATTCGCACCAGTGTAGGCTTAGCCAACGGATTTACAGTCCGTCCCGTTTGTCTTGCTCCGGCACACTTCCATATAAAAAAGACTCCCGGATTACAGGAGTCTTAAAACAAAAGAGAAAGGAGGTTACTGTGATTCTTCACTCGCCCAAATATATTATCTCATATCTTAATGTGTTTTTGTGTGTTGTCTTGTGTCGTAAATATTTCCGGATAAGTCTTTTTAAAATCCTCTAAGGCTTCTCCGTGCATATGCCTAATCCAAGCATAGCTATAACTCATGTCCTTTGCTATCTCCAGTAGTGGCCGGCCAAGTACATATCTCTTAAGCAGTAACACAGCATAGACTTTATTATCCAATCCGTTAATCTCTTTGGTGATCTTACTCTTTAAATCCACCAGCTGGTCTATCTCCTGATTTACTTTTTCCTCCAGGGCAAAGACCTTGGCCACTGTATCTGTAAAGTCATGTAGACTATTTGTCCCTTGGCCTTTATCATCACTGAGCTTACTTGTGACAGATGCCGCCCTAGACTTTAACCGCTCGATGGATTCCAAGTTGGTCTCAATCCTCTGGTCTAATAGAATGACCTGACTCAAATACTCTTTTGGTGTCATTGTCCACCTCTACCTAATTTCTAGAATTTTAAAAGCATCATTGACACACCTGGCCACACCAACCAGGATTGGATAATTCTCCGCCCAGGATAAAAACTCCTTTTGCTCCGGACTTAACCTGCCCTTGCCATTCTTGACCTCGATAAAAAACATCTTGCCATCACGCTTTCTAAAGCCTATAAGGTCCGGTGTGCCTTTTGGAAAAGTTTTAATCCATCTGGCTTTTTTACCTTGGCCAACTTTAAAGACTCCGGTTGTGGTGTTGTAGACATGACAAAAAGGCTTTATGCTATCAATAATCTGGTCTTGGATTTCTTTTTCAGGGATCTCTCGGCCTAATAAATCTTTCACTTGTCACCCCCATATTCATCAACTTTTCTGCGTGCAAGGTCCTCCAGTTCTTGTGGACTCAGGTCTGAGCTGGTAGTTTCAAAGTTGTGGAATTTGTTTTTGCTGCTTTTCGTATAATCGCGATATTTGCCGGACATGACTCTTGCAAGAAAATCTGGACTTGGATTGATAAAGTCCCCGTTTTCCCGGAGCCATGTGGACTGATTAAGCTCATCCAATAAGACTTTTGGATCTATCGATTGTTGGAGATGATGATAGGATTCCTCGTTGATTTTTTTTGTTAATAATTGATTTATGTTGTCTAGGTCCACCATCTCTATCCTATCCTTTACTATCCTATCCTTTACTATCCTATCCTTGGCATCGTTTTGCATTTTTTTTGCTTGCATTTGCATTGCTTTTGCATTGCTATTGCTTTTTTCTTTTTCCCAGCGCTTATTTGCAGCCGCTCTTCTTTTGTTTGAGATCTCTTGTTTTTTATCGTCCTTGAATTGCATTCTTGCTAGGAAGCTTTCAGAGTAAAATCGCGCACCGTCTTCGGTGAAGGAAAATAGCCCAAAATCTTCCACAACTTTTTTTACAGTTCCAGAGGCAACACGAAGGTCAAAGGCTATAGCATTATAATCAGTAACGCTCGTGTAGTCTGTACTTTCTCTTAATCTTTCAAGGATCATAAAATAAATTCCGTAACCCTCAGCACCAAGAGCCGCCCTTAAATTTAAAATCTTTGTATCATTTCTAGCGTTTGAGTCATGAGAAAAATAATTTTGAAAATTACTTGCCACATAACCACCTACCTAACAAATCTCTACACTTACACCTGCGACTTCTTGCAGGCTCTCTTTGATAAATTTTGCGTCAGAATTGCTATCTGATAAGTGCATAACATAGATCTTTTTATTTCTCTTTAAATTACACTTCCTGAGAAAGTCCAGGGCCGTCTCTAAAGACATATGATTCTTTTTAATCCTTGCTCTAAGGTCCGGATGGATGCCTTTATTTTGATTGATTGTTTCTTTTACATAATTGACCTCAATCATCAGATAATCACACGGAAGCTTATAGTCACAATACATGGTGTCTGTGATAAATAATAAAGACTCCATTGTCTTTTGATCTGTGATATAAAATCCTATTGGCTCCTTGGCATCATGATGTAAATTAAAGGTGATGACGTTAAAACTGCCTATTGTCTTGGCAATGATTTTTTTAAACCTGTGACTTTCGTCGATACCTAGCGCCTCTGCCGTGCCGGCAGAAGTATAGATATTAACTCCAGCCTTAATCAAATCCTTACAAGCCTTAGCATGATCCATATGCTCATGACTGACCAAGACCCCGTCAATGCTTGCTGTTTTAAAATCAAGCGCCTCCTGAATTTTTTTATAAGGGATACCACACTCAATTAAGAGTGTAGTATCCTCATTGCTTATCTTGTAGCAATTGCCAGAGCTACCACTGGCTATAATTTCAATCTTCATCTTTTAAAACCTGGCATTCTATTTGAAAAGTAATCCTAGCCATAATATTTTCTACACATGCCTTAGATAGATTTTCATGAAGTGTAATTGTGTAATCTTTATTTTCAGCTATGATGTCATATTTACCATCGGAGCTTTCTATTGCATAAACAGTACCAGGATTGACTAAAATTCCAAGTTTTCCACTTACTATCATTTCCTATACCTCCTTAAAATAGTGCCTTTGCTTCCGCTTGATATAGCTTCAGTCTCTATCATAAATTTCTCCTACATACTCCAAACTCACTTCAAACAATCTTTTATCAAGTTCTACAACTGCCACTGGATAAGCAACTACGCCGCCTGAACTTCCTCCAATCATAGGAGAGGGTTTAACGATATAAGATTTTTGAAAAATCCCATGAAAATTAACAACTTTTTGAGTTTCATGTCCGAACTCGTCATAAACTTTTAATTTACACTTTTTCATCAGAATGGCGCCTTTGCATCTTCTTCGATAACTTCGCCGGTGTCCGTATCCACGCTAATAACCTCAGCCTCTACCGGCGGTTGCTCCAGAGCTGCATTAACCACTGTTACCTTAGCAACCTCTTTATCTTCTTCCTGCTTAACTACATCCTCAAATTCTGTAGTTAAAACTCCATACTTAGTCAATAGCCGTCTTAAAACTGTCTTTTGTGCCATCTCGTCAAATTGTTTTTTCCAGGGACTGTAGGTGGAGCCATAAGATTGACTATACTGTTTAGCATAGTTTTCTATGTCTTGCTTACTCATATACAAGGCTTTTTCATAGCCATTTAAGAGTTGGAAATAAGCAAAATACCCAATAATTTTATCCGATGTTGGTTCTCCAGCAATTTCAAAAGTGCCTTTAAGGTAGTCCTTTTTAATTTCCATACCCTCATAGATCACACCAGCATTAAGTGCCTTATACTGACCGCTTCTTTGAGCCATCTGTACCAGGCCTTTATATCCAATAATAAAAGTAGGTGTTAATTTATTCTTATTTTTATAAGGTACTATATAGGCATATCCAAGAGCCTTATTGATAGGCAAATTAAGAGTCGCTGCCTTTAAAGCTTCCATAGCTACTTCTTTTGGATCACAATTTTGGAGGTAGTCGTCGCCATTATATAAGTCAATCAGCGACACCATAAAGGATCTGGAATTTTCCTGTAGTGCGTTGTGAAACATTCCTCTTAATTCTCCGTTTAGCAATCCTTTTAATTGGTCTACTCTGGCCAATTGCATGTTATTTGTCATTTTAAATCTCCTTCCTTGATAAATACTCCGTTTATAGTTTTTCCTTTTCTATCTTTGATTTTTTCGTAAGCCCTATCTAGACAATCAACGGGATCTAAAACTAATTGGTCACATAGAATAATTAAAGTTACAAATATATCTCCCATCTCTAGCTCCATGTACAGCTTCTGTTTTTGTAATAGTTCATCCACTCCAATTTCTCCCCGGGAAAAAGCTTGTTGTAATTTGGAGTCTATCGGTATTCCATCGCCAATGTTCTGGTCCATTTCTGTCTTAAACTCAAAAACTTCCTCAATAAATTTCATAAATTGTTTTTCACTATTTTTGCCGTGTAACAAGTTTTTATTCTTCGCCCATTCAAGGACCTTCCCTCTCAGTATCTCGAAGACATGATCCTCGTTAAATCTACCAACATTTAAATTATCAAGGACCAAATCAACATTATCCTCATAGTCTTCTAAAGCTCTTATGTCTAAAGCAAATTCGTCAGCATCTTCATTTGCATTTTCATAGGTTACGCATCTAGCCTCTGCTTCAGGATCACAATAAATTCTGTCTCTTATACACATCTGACGCTGCCGACGATTCGCCACCGGTG
>CAMYEY010000091.1 GCA_947254895.1 uncultured Clostridia bacterium | reverse complement strand
GTGTGTGGGGATCTGTCTTGATTCTATTGCTAACTGTAAAGTTATCAAGTTCCCCAGATCTAAAGTGTGAGGAGCTAGTTAATGATGTACGATGTTTTGATTATCGGAGCGGGCTGTATCGGTTCGTCTATGGCCTATGAGCTATCAAAATATGAACTTAAAGTCTTACTTCTTGATAAGGAAAATGATGTATCGCTGGGATGTTCCCGGGCTAATACTGCTATAGTACACGGTGGATATGATCCTGATCCTAAAACTTTAATGGGTAAGTATAATGTTCGCGGGGCAAAACTCTGCATGGACCTGGTTGAGACCTTGGATGTTGAATTTAAAAAGACCGGTTCCCTTGTCGTCGGCTTTGATGACAAGGAGATGGCTACTATCCAAAAGACCTATGAAAGGGGAGTGGCCAACGGATGTCCGGGTATGGAAATTTGGGACGGTGACAGGGTCAGGGCAAGAGAGCCGAATGTTTCAAAAGATATAATAGGGGCTCTCTGGGTGCCGGAATCCGGTGTGATCAACCCCTGGGAATTTACGATTGCCCATGCTGAGGTGGCGGTTCGAGAAGGGGTTGAACTAGCTCTTAATCAGGAGGTCATAGCGATTGAAGACCAGGGTGACCACTGGTTGGTTAAAAGCAGGACAGACGCTTTTGCCAGCAGGTATGTAGTCAATGCAGCAGGTGTTTATTCGGATAAGATTCACAATATGGTTGCTGAGCCCCTCTATAAAATTAATCCCACCCGAGGGCAATACTTTCTCTTAGATAGGTCGCTCGGCGAAATTGTTAAAACCGTCATTTTTCCTTGTCCCAATGAGCGGACCAAGGGGATACTGGTTTCACCCACTGTACACGGTAATATCCTGGTAGGGCCTGATGCCGAACCTATCCTGGATCCGGAAGACACCTCAACTAGTCGTCAGGTTCTTGATTATGTTGGCCGTGAGGCCAAGCGTTGTGTACCGGGACTCGACCTAAGAGCTAGTATCCGCAACTATTCAGGGGTTAGGCCCAATAGTGACTATGGCGATTTTTGTGTAAAAATAATCAGGCCTAATTTCTTGGAACTTGGAGCCATTAAATCACCGGGCTTGACTTGCTCGCCGGTTATTGCCATTGAGGGGGTTAAGCTTCTAGCCGGACAAGGCCTAAAATTAGATAAAAAGGCAAGCTGGGATGGCAGCCGGAAAATTATCCGTTTCAAAGATGTTCCGGAAGATAAAAGAGCTCAGCTGGTAGCTGAAAAGCCTGCATATGGTCGGATTATTTGTCGTTGCGAAAACATCACTGAGGGTGAGATTGTCGCTGCTCTTAGACGGGGCTTGCCGGTTTGTTCACTAGATGGCGTTAAAAGACGGTGTGGTACGGGTATGGGTCGTTGCCAGGGTGGTTTTTGCGGTCCCAGGGTTCTTGAGATTATCGCTCGGGAGACAGGCCTGGCACCAGAAGAGGTTATGCAGGATAAGGCCGGCTCCTATATCCTAACCGGCCCAACTAAAACACAAGCTTAGGGCCAAGGGAGAGATTATGCAGCAAGTTCAAGAATATCAATTGATCGTAATTGGTGGTGGACCGGCTGGACTAGCCGCAGCCTTGAGTGCCCACCGGAATGGTTTGACTAAAGTGTTAATCCTGGAAAGAGACTACTACCTGGGAGGGATTTTGAACCAGTGCATCCATAATGGTTTTGGTCTTCATTATTTTAAGGAAGAACTTACTGGCCCTGAATATGCACAAAGATTTATCGACCAGTTGGAGGGGACAGGGATTGAGGTCAAACTCGATACCATGGCTCTGGACATAGAAAATAGTCAAGATTGGCGTTATGTTCACGCTATGAATACCAAGGATGGTTACATGCTGCTCAAGACCAAGACAATCGTCTTAGCTATGGGCTGTCGGGAGCGGACCAGAATGCAGATCCAAATTCCAGGAACCAGGGCATCGGGAATATTTAATGCTGGCCAGGCCCAGCGCTACGTTAATATTGAGGGCTATATGGTGGGTAAAAAAGTGATCATCCTAGGTTCAGGTGATGTCGGCCTGATTATGGCCCGCCGCTTAACCCTGGAAGGGGCTGAGGTTGTGGCCTGTATCGAAGTGATGCCCCACCTAGGCGGTCTCAATCGTAACTATGTCCAGTGCCTCCAAGACTTTAATATCCCCCTCTACCTTTCACATACCATTACGGATATTAGAGGTAAAAAGCGGGTTGAAGGTGTTACGGTACAGGAGGTGGATGAAGGGGGTAAACCGGTGGCCGGGACCGAGGTGGACTATGATGTCGATACGGTCCTCTTGTCGGTTGGTCTGATCCCGGAAAATGAGTTGAGCCGGGAGGCTGGAGTAGAGATTGACCCTCGGACCTCAGGTCCTGTCGTATATGAGAACTCAGAAACGTCTGCACCGGGTATTTTTGCCTGCGGCAATGTCCTTCATGTCCATGACCTGGTTGACTTTGTCAGTGAGGAAGCCGAGAGTGCCGGTAGGGCCGCTGCCGGCTATGCCCTTGCAGGTCACAGTGTTGAAAGCAAGTCATCTGTGCTCCAGATCAAGACAGACAGCCATATTTCCTATACGGTACCACAGCATGTCAGGATTGACGATGTAGAAAAGGATGTCCGTATCTATTTCCGGGTTCGGCAAAGTTATCGTTTGGCCTGCAAGCTCCTTATCAAGGATAGTAAGGGGCGAGAAATAGCAACTTTTAAGCGTCCCTATATGTTCCCCGGCGAGATGGAAAATATCCGCCTATCGCGTGCAATATTGGAAAAGATTGAGGGAGAAGAGATTAGTCTTTCGGTGGAGGATTAGGATGAAACAGAAGATCATTTGTATTGTATGTCCTAGAGGTTGTCACCTAGAGGTAGATCCGGATAACAACTATGCAGTAACAGGGAATTTTTGCCCCAGAGGCGTTCCTTACGGTAAGTCTGAAATGATCAACCCGATGAGGATTGTAACATCAACTGTCAAAATAACAGGAGCTGATTTGTGTCGTTGCCCTGTTAAGACTGATCGGCCTATAGCAAAAGCCCAAATTAAAAATGTCATGGAGGCGATCAACCGGGTGGAGGTTAAGGCCCCGGTTGAGACAGGAGATATTTTAATCAAAAATGTTCTTGGGACAGAGGTCAATGTCGTTTCCAGTCGGAGTATCCACTAGTCAGTTTAGGAGGAGTGTATGACCAGGTATGTAATGGCGTTAGACGCAGGTACAACTAGCAATCGCTGCATTATCTTCAATGAAAAAGGTGAGTCTTGCTCGGTAGCACAGAAAGAATTTACTCAGATCTATCCTAAACCGGGCTGGGTTGAACATGATGCCAATGAGATTTGGGCTACCCAGATAGGTGTTGCTGCCGAAGCTCTAAATATGTTAGCAACCGGTGCAGAGGATATTTCAGCCATAGGTATTACCAACCAGCGAGAAACTACAATCATCTGGGATAGGGCCACTGGTGAACCCATCCACAACGCTATTGTTTGGCAGTGTCGCCGGACGGCAGAATTTTGTGATGATTTAAAGGAAAAAGGTTATATGGATATGATCAGGGAAAAAACCGGTCTGGTCATTGATGCTTACTTTTCCGGAACTAAGATCCGGTGGATTTTGGACCACGTTGAAGGGGCTCAAGAAAGGGCAGAAAGGGGAGAGCTGCTCTTTGGTACAGTTGATTCCTGGCTCATTTATAAGTTAACCAAGGGTAAGGTTCATGTTACAGATTACTCTAATGCTTCCAGGACCATGCTCTTCAATATCAAAGCATTAAAGTGGGACGACGAGATCTTAGAACTCCTCAATATCCCCAAATGTATGTTGCCTGAAGTTAAGCCGTCCAGCTGTATCTATGGTGAATCCGATCCCTCTTTCTTTGGCAAGCCCATCCCCATTGCCGGTGCTGCCGGTGACCAGCAGGCAGCCCTCTTTGGTCAAGCCTGTTTCTCCGCGGGAGAAGCTAAGAACACTTATGGAACAGGATGCTTCCTCTTGATGAATACCGGTGAAGAACCGGTTTATAGCAAGAACGGCTTGGTTACCACAATTGCTTGGGGACTCGGTGACAAGGTTCACTATGCTCTTGAAGGTTCGATTTTTGTAGCTGGTGCTGCTATTCAGTGGCTCAGAGATGAGCTCCGGATCATTGATTCGGCATCGGATTCAGAATATATAGCTGGGTCTGTCAAAGATACTAATGGCTGTTATGTTGTTCCGGCTTTTACCGGCCTAGGGGCTCCACACTGGGACCAATATGCACGTGGGACCATCGTCGGCATTACCCGTGGTGTTAACAAACGTCACCTGGTCAGGGCAACACTAGAGTCTCTTGCCTACCAAACCTACGATGTTTTAGAGGCCATGACCCAGGATTCCGGAATTGAACTGAAAACTTTGAAAGTTGACGGCGGTGCCTCAGCCAATAACCTCTTGATGCAGATTCAAGCTGATATTAATGATCGGCCGGTTCTACGGCCCTGCAACCGTGAAACGACGGCCATGGGTGCAGCTTACCTGGCCGGATTGGCAACAGGCTACTGGAAGAGCACAGATGATGTCCTGGCCAACTGGCAGATTGACCGTGAGTTTAAACCTGAGATGACTGCTATAGCCCGTCAAGCCAAAATAAAAGGTTGGCATAAGGCAGTTAAACAGGCTTTTGGCTGGGCTAAAGAAGACTAGACCAATTAAGTTTTGACTTAAAACTTAATTATGGAAAGGATTATGGGTTTATGAGGTGGCGAGATAGAGAAGCTAGCAAAAATGTTCGTTCCAGCAGGGGTAGGTCAGGACGAGGACCGGCCGGCTTTCCCGGCGGGATACCCTTCCCGCTCTTAGCTTTGCTTGGGCGTGGCAAGGGCTTCGGAGTTATCATTTTGGTTGCTATTTTAATCTTTATGTCTCAAGGGGGCCTGTCCGGTATTGGCGGAGCAGATGAAGATAACTATATATCTGAACAAAAGACACCCGGTTATGAGCAGAGGCAGGCGGCTACAGAGGATGAGAGCGACCCTCAGACCGAAGCAGAGATGCAGCAGTTTTTAGCTGTTTCGCTTAAGGATAGCGAGGATGCTTGGACTGAGATCTTTAAGAAAAATAACAGGCAATATGAACCCACCACCCTCCATACCTTCAGCAA
>CAMYEY010000090.1 GCA_947254895.1 uncultured Clostridia bacterium | reverse complement strand
TAGCAAAATACCTACTGTTGTTAGCTATACCTTACGTTATGGTTAGCTTGGACTGACCCTGAATTTTTTTTATTTGCTATAATGTTCCTGTGTGTAAGAGATAGAGGTGGTTATGCAAAGCTAACCAGAAAATTTGCATATACCGGAATGGGGGCAAGATGTCTAAACTACTTGAATTGCTAAAAAAGAATCTGGATTTAAGCTTAACCATAGCCTGTGGCCTCTTTATGGTTCTCGGTCTGGTCCTCGATAATCTGGATGAGCCTGGTCTCTTGCTTTTTAGCCGGCTTGCTTTTAGCCTTGCCATCCTTCTAGGGGGCTGGATGTCGGCCAAAGAAGGGGTGAGCTCTTTTCATCAAAAGCGCAAACTTGATGCTAATATTCTGATGATCGTAGCGGCGGTAGGAGCTTGCCTGATCGGCCATTTTTCAGAGGGGGCGATTTTGATCTTTATCTTTTCCCTCTCCCACTCTATGGAGGCCTATACCCAGGGCAAGAGCCGCAACGCTATTGCGGAACTTCTCAAACTGGTTCCGGAAACGGCCCGGTGTTATAAGGCTGATGGTTCGATCGTCCTCGTCAATAGCCAAGACCTGGCTGTAGGGGACCTGGTCCAGGTGGCCAAGGGAGAAATGGTACCGATCGATGGCCGGGTTAACTCGGCAGAAGCTTACCTCAATGAGGCTTCTATTACCGGAGAATCTATGCCGGTCTATAAAAAAGAAGGGGACTTAGTTATGGCAGGTACCCTTAACCAGGGGGAAGCCTTTGATCTAGTTGTTTCTGCGGTTAAGCAAGATACCATGATGGCCAAGATTATTGCCTTGGTAGACCAGGCCCAAAACAACCTAACCGAGCGCGAGACGGGCATCGCTAAGATTGAGGGCGTTTTTGTTAAAACAGTCCTCTGCTTGGTCCCTCTCTTTATTTTAACCAGCCATTTTATCTTTTCGTGGAATTGGTCGACTGCCTTTTATCGGGGGATGGTTCTGCTGACCGTGGCCTCTCCCTGTGCCTTAGTGGCTAGTGCTTCTCCGGCCAAGCTAGCTGCTATCAGCCGGGCGGCCAAACAGGGGATGATCCTCCGGGGCGGCCATGTCTTTGACCTAGCCAATAGCATTGATACGGTGGTCTTTGACAAGACAGGGACCTTGACCATGGCCCTGCCTAGCCTGACCCGGGCCTATTACCGGTCAAGGGAAGAGGAGATTTTGATTAACCGGGTTGTTAAATCGGTGGAACAGACCTCTAACCATCCTATCGCAGAGGCCTTTCTCAGAGAATTTGAAAAAGTCGACCTGCTGGAATTGGATAAAATTGAAGATATCACCGGGAAGGGCTTTGTTGCCCATTATCAGGGGGAGGTTTGGCGGATTGGCAACCGCAAGCTCTTGGCTGAAGATCCACAAAATGGCCAGGTGACAGATTTTGAAAAAGCCCATATTGAAGCCTGTGAAAAAGAAGGGGCGACGGTTGTCTTTGTTTCCCGTGACCACGAACTGCTGGCCTTTTTTGCCATCACGGATCCAATCAAGTCTGAGAGTAGGGAGACCATCGATAGACTCCATGAGGCCCAACTTGAGGCCATGATGCTCACCGGAGATGCTGTTCGCAATTCTCAGTATGTCGGTCGTAGCCTGGGACTCAACAAGGTTTATGCTAACCTGATGCCCGGAGGTAAGTCGGTCATAATTGAAAATCTCCAGGCCGAAGGTAGGTCCGTCCTTATGGTGGGGGATGGGATCAATGATGCCCCGGCCCTGGCTGTGGCTGATTTAGCGATCGCCATGGGTAACGGGACAGATGTGGCCATTGAAGCGGCCGATGTCGTCCTGGTTAAAAATAACCTTAACAGGCTACCCTATCTCCTAGCTATGTCTCGTCAGGTTAACCGGATTGTCAAACAAAACCTAGTTATATCCTTGTCTGTAATCGCAGCCTTGGTGCTGGTCAATGTTCTCCAAATCATTAATTTGCCATTAGCTGTTGTGGCCCATGAAGGTTCAACCATCCTAGTTATCTTAAATGGTCTACGCATGCTGACGTTCGGCAAAAAATTTAAGTCAGATAACAAAAGTGAAAAAGAGGTTGTTGACGACCAACTGTTAAGTGTTGAGTACGCCCCAATCATGGAATAAAAATCGGCTGGCTCCTTAGAAGCATTATCCTCAACTTGACAGCAAACTTAGGGGCAACCATAGTAGAGCTATTAGGAAACAGACGGAGGAAAGGTCGAGATGGAAGACAAGCAGGCTGTAGCAAAGGCTGCTGCTAGGGCTGCGGCCCATGCCCTGGAGGCTAAAAGACAAGCTGAAATGGAAGAAAGAACTAGGAAGGAAGAAGCAAGACAAAAACTTCCCCTAGTTTCTCCTAAAACAGATAGGCCAGTCGAAAGAAGCGGTCGAACTACCGGAGAGGGTCGTCCACTTGACCATCCTGACCAGGGAAGCCGAAGACACTCGAGCCGGGCAAATTACGTGGAAGCCCAAGGGGGGCCAATCAGGCAAAGGCAGGCTAGAACCCTGCCCAGGGTTTCTGCTGTGCCGGCGGACTACTATGAAAAAACTGAGAGGGTTTCAAATAGGGCAGTAGAAAATCCCAACCGGACTCCAACCGGGGGTGAAGGGGAGTCAGGCAATAGCTATGGCTTAACCGTTACGGTGGTCTCTACCATCATCTCCCTCCTCCTTATTGGTCTCTTCTGGCTCAAAAACATCTTAGACAAAGGGCCAAGAATAGCCATGACTTTGACCATGGTTGCCCTCTCTATTACCGTTTTTCGCATTGCTTTTAGGGGGCGAAAAAGAAAAGCTGAACGACTAGCCAGCTATTTCTTGGGTACAGCCTTTCTAGTTGTCAGCTTATTAATTGCCTATTTAGTTGCTAAAAATCTCTTATTCTGAACCGCTTAAGCTTTTAGTGGCTTCGCGGTAGGAAAGGGTTGAGAGCTTTTGTTTGTTTTCTTGGACAAAGCTAGACACCCAATCGGGATTGGTTTTGGAATAGGTTCTAAGAGCCCAGCCGATTGCCTTGTCGATGAAAAAGCTATCTGCCCCAAAGTTATTTTCAATAATTTTTCCTAGAAGTTCCGAATCGGTTTCTTCCTTTAGACTTAGCTGAAAAATGATGGCTGACCGACGGAGCCAGGGATCTTCAGATTCGCTCCATTCTAACATCCTTGCCTTGAGGTCCGGATAGCGGGTGACGATGCTGGCGACTATTTTATTAAAGTTGTCGACTGTATCCCACCAGGACTTTTCACAGATCAGGCCCTCTATGGCGTTGATATCGTCTTCTTCTAAAAAAGCGGTCATGATCAAAAGGTAGTCAATGGCCACATATTGAAATTCACGAAAGTTTTGTTCCCAGCAGGCGTAAACAAATTCCCAATCCAGGGCACCTTCATCACGGGCCGTATCAAATTGCTTGAGACAAGCCTCCCGCCGTCTGGCTGCCGGAACCCCTAAAAACTCAAACTGGTTTCGCATATAGGCAGACATTTGCCCCGCTACTTCAGGATCACTTAAGATTAGGATATCTGAACAAAATTGTTTAAAATTCATCGCATACGCCTCCGCTCAGGAAATCTGTTCTATTATAACATAATCAAAAAGGGGATAAAAAGGGGATAAAAAGGGCTTAGCTGGTGGGAAAGTTAAGATGGTAAGGATTTGAAAGTTACCATCTTCATATAATTGCAAAGTAGAAGCTGAACGGACCAAGCAAAATCTAAATAAGCTCGAGCAAAGGGTACACGACCAATCAATGAATAGCTTCTGCAACAAGATTGCCAATCTAGTAAGTGCAGGATAAAATAGACCAGATGGTGGTTGTTTACCAGCCAGACTATAGCCGAGATTAAGGGGAGACCATGAAAACATTTCAAGAGCTCGAATACCAAAGACCATCTATGGAGGAAGTCAGCCAAAGTCTGAAAAAGCTCCAAGACTTATTTAAGACCTCTGACAACGCCGAGCAGCAATTAATATGCTTCCAAAGGATCGACATGATCAAGGGACACTTTTCGACCATGTCGAACCTGGCCTATATCCGACACAGCATTGATACAAAAGATCCCTTCTATAACGAAGAAATAGATTTCTTTAACGAAAACACACCGCACTTTGAAGCCCTCATGGATGAGTGCAACCAGATGCTTCTAAAGAGCCCTTACCGGGACCAGCTGACCGAAAAACTTGGCCAGCATTTCTTTAAACTCTTGGAGGCCAAGGCTAAAACTTTTTCACCTGAAATCATAGAGGACCTGGTGGCTGAAAATAAATTGTGTAGTCAGTATGACCGCTTGATTGCAGCCGCTGAAGTAGACTTTGAGGGCAAAAAGTACACCCTGGCCCAGCTCACCCCTTTCCGCCAATCTACTGATCGGCAAAGGAGAAAAGCTGCATCGGAGGCCTACTATGGCTACTACCGTGACCACGGTGATGAGATCGACGACATCTATGACCAGTTAGTCCACCTCCGGACCAAGATGGCAAAAAAATTGGGCTTTAGTAATTTTATCGAAATGGCCTACCTGCGCCTGCTGAGAACGGACTACAAGGCGGAAGATGTGGCCCGTTATAGGGATCAGGTTTTCACAGAGCTTGTCCCCTTGGTGACTGAGCTCAAGAAGAGGCAGAGAGAGCGTCTGGGTCTTTCTGATTTCAAATATTATGATGATAGCTTGCAGTTTCAAACAGGCAATGCCGGACCTCAGGGAGAGGCTGATTGGATCCTGGACCAGGCTAAAACGATGTACCGGGAGCTTTCACCCGAAACCGACGAGTTTTTCAGCTTCATGACCGACTATGACCTGATGGACCTTTTGGCTAAACCGGGTAAAGAAGCCGGTGGTTACTGCACAGAATTACCGGATTTTAAGGCCCCTTTTATCTTTGCCAATTTTAATGGGACCAAGGGAGATGTTGAAGTGATGACCCATGAGGCTGGACATGCTTTTCAGTTCTATCAGAGCCGAGACATCCTGCCCTCAGACTGTCAAAATCCAACCTATGATGCGGCTGAAATCCATTCTATGAGTATGGAATTTTTGACCTGGCCCTGGATGGAAAGATTTTTTGGTCAGGAAACCGACAAGTTTAAATTTTCCCACCTGGCAGGAGCGGTTGAGTTTATCCCTTACGGCACAGCGGTAGATGAGTTTCAACCTGTCTCTTATACACATCTCCGAGCCCACGAGACGTCCTGG
>CAMYEY010000089.1 GCA_947254895.1 uncultured Clostridia bacterium | reverse complement strand
GCTGAATTTATCAATTATTTAGAAAAAAGTTACCCTGAGGTCCACAAGCAGCTAGAGCGAACGATTGTCAATGACTATGGTCTAGTTTTTCGTTGGCGGGGCCAGGGGACTGAGAATGAGTCACTACCGATCCTGATGACAGCACATTATGATGTTGTTGCGGCACCTGAAGATGGCTGGAAACATCCGCCTTTCTCCGCTTACGATGATGGGGAGAATATCTGGGGACGAGGTTGTTTAGACGATAAAAGCTCTCTGATTTGTATTATGGAGGCCATTGACCAGCTGCTTGCTGATCATTTTCAGCCTCCCCATGACCTCTATTTTGCCTTTGGCTTTGATGAAGAGCAGGGTGGCCGCTTAGGTGCTCAAAAAATCGCTGCCTATTTCAAGGAAAAACAGATTCATTTTAAATATGTCCTCGATGAAGGTGGAGCTATTGTTGAGGGGGCTACCTTGGGTGTGGACCCGGACCTCGCTGTTATCGGCATCGCTGAAAAAGGCAATAACAGTTTTCGTTTTACTTTTCAGGGGGATGAGGGTCATTCTTCGGCCCCACCAGACCATACGGCCGTGGGTAAAATGGCTGCCTTTATCCAGACAGTTGAAAACCACCCCTTGCCCATCCGTTTAACCGACACGGTCATTGCTATGTTAAAGACCTTGGCTCCCTACAAGGGCGGGATAGCCGGTAAGGCTTTAGCGAATCCAAAATTATTTGCTCCGGTCATCCAAAAGATTCTCTTGAAAAACAGGCAAACTGCTGCCATGCTGCGGACAACAGTTGCTTTTACCATGACATCCGGTGGCAGCGGCCATAATGTTTTGCCTAAAGATGCTTCTTGTGTGGCTAACGTCAGAATTTTACAGGGGGATTCTATCGCTTCTGTTAAAGAATATTTTGCAGGCTTAGGCTTTGATTACCAAATGGAACCGTTACTGGAAAATGAGCCAACAGCAGCTAGTGATCTCGATTCAGAAGGTATGGTTCACCTTGCAAACTCAATTCGTGCTGTCTTTGACCAAACCTTACCCTTGCCCTACTTGATGGTCGGTGGTACAGATTGCCGCTACTATAACGAGGTTAGTGATAATGCTTTCCGTTTTTTGCCTAGTCGTTTAACAGCCGAAGAACTTGCCACTATGCACGCAACCAATGAACGTATTTCTCACAAAAATCTCTTTGCTATGGTAAAGTTCTACCACCACTTTTTAGAAAGCCTAGTAGAGTTGGAAGACTAGGGGTCTAGGCCGGAGGAAGCATGAATTTTTCAATTAATCAACCGATCTTATTTATCTTTGCCGGAATAGTCATTTTATTCGTTTTAGGGCAATCCGTCTTTTTCTTGGTTAAAGCCTGGCGACGGGCAAAAGAATTAGGGATCAAGTCTAAAACGCTCGTTGACATATCTGTTGGCAGTGCCTTATTTAGCATTGCCCCGGCCATCAGTATTTTATTAGGCCTCATCAGCCTATCGCGATTTTTAGGCTTGCCCTTACCCTGGCTCCGCCTATCGGTCCTAGGGGCCTTAACCTATGAACTCCCCGCAGCTGCAGCTGTCGCTAAAATTCTTAACCTACCTCTGGATCAGCCGATCAGCGACGGATCAACCTATCTTTCCATAACCTGGGTCATGACGTTGGGCATCATTTCCGGGATTTTAATTATTCTGTTTTTTCAAAAGAAGATGGAGAAAAACCTGTTGAAGATGAAAAATAAGGATGCCAAGTGGGGAAAGATCCTCATGGATTCTCTGTTTGTAGGTATGATTTCTACCTTCCTCGGCATGATTTTCTCTGACATACATAGGGGTCTGGTCGGTTGGATTCCGGTTTTTGTCATGCTCTTTTCTTCAATGCTGATGCTACTTTGCGGCTTGCTCATAAAAAAACTCCATTGGCGCTGGTTGGAGAATTATGCCATGCCTTTTAGCATGCTTGGTGCGATGGCCTTTGCTATACCTCTAACCAAGCTGATTACCGGCGCAATATGAAAGTTTGTGAGGTACTTTTGTGAATAAACATCAATCCTTTAATTACCGTGAGCGTGTTCACCTTTGGGGACGGGTTTCCTTGTTGCTTGCCTTGTTCTTTTTTATCTCTTATCCACTTTTGATTAGTTTGTTTTTTAAAATTAAGCCGGACGCTAGAGTGATTTTCCAAGGCTTGTTAGCTGTTGCCCCGGTCTATTGGACAGTTGGGGCTATTGAAGCTCTCACTTTTGGCCCTATGTTGGGATCGGGAGGTGCCTACCTGGGTTTTGTGACCGGTAACCTAACGGCCATGAAAGTGCCTGCGGCCCTAAGGGCTATGCAGCTGGCTAAGGTGGAGGCTAATAGCGAAGAGGGGGAGGTTATTTCGACCATCGCTATAGCTATTAGTTCAATCGTTACAACCCTTATTTTGATTGTAGGTATGGTCTTATTAAAGCAACTGACACCATTCCTGGAATCACCTGTCTTGGCACCGGCCTTTGCCAATATTTTGCCTGCCCTCTTTGGTGGTCTTGCTGTCGTCTTTTTGGCCCAAAATGCCAAAATTGCCATCGCTCCAATCAGCTTGATGTTATTACTCTTTTTGCTTCAACCCTCTCTGTCAAAAGCGGTTAGTATCCTGATCCCGGTTAGTGTATTGGTCACGGTGGCCGTTGCCAGAATACTTTACAAGCGGCAAAAGATTTAAAATGTGTGGGCCAGCTGAGAGTCGGATAGCCAGGGGTTGCTCAAGCTAAGATTTAGTTCTGGCAATTTACTTGTTGAAGAACAAGTGCTAAACTCAGATGGATTAATAACGGGGTGTCGCTTAGCGGCTGAGATAGAGTTGAAACTCGGACCCATTGAACCTGTTCGGATCATGCCGGCGTAGGGAAATATGACAACAGTCTTTTGTTTTGTTTGTCGACCTCCTCCGGTTTTCCAGAGGGGGTCGATTTATGTGGCACCTGCAGATAGAGAAAGGAAAATTTATATATGGAACAAAAAAGTGTAAGGAAAAGCGGGATCCGCTTACAGGACATCCTGCTCATAGCCATGATCGGACTGATTTTTTCTATCGTCTACATGCTGGTGTTAAATCTAGGCATGGCACTTCAGGTTATTTTAACACCGGCAGGTTTGGGTGTTTTGGCCTTTGAAATCGTATATGGTATTTGGTTTATGGCAGCAACTACGGCTGCGTCTATTATCCGTAGACCGCTAGTAGCTTTTTCAGCAGAATTTTTAGCGGCGGTTTTAGAATTGTTGCTGGGTAATCCGGGTGGTATGTTGGTTGTTATCACCGGCTTAATCCAGGGTGTTGGCGGTGAGTTAGGCTACGCCCTGACTGGCTATAAAAAGTGGCGTTTAGGTGCAGCAATTTTATCATCCGTAACATCTGCACTGGTAACCATGCTACAAACCCTCTATATCGGTGGTTACGCAGGTCTCTCTATAGGCATGATCTTAGCGATGTTAGCTGTCCGTATTGCCAGTGCTGTTTTCTTTACCGGGGTTGTTGGCTATGGCCTCGCCAATGGTTTGGCTCGTACCGGTGTCTTGCGTTCCTATCCGATAGGTCAGGAGCTGGTAGCAGCTAAGCAAGCAACCTTAGGTGAAGATGACCTTTAAGTTTTCACTTGAGGTAGATATCAAAATAAGTTTTAAGTTTTAGTATTATAGAAGGGGAAGAGATGGAAAAAATTAAGCTGGTTTTAGATTGGTTTCCTAACAACATACATGTAGGCTTTTTGCTGAGTCAAGTCAGAGGTTTTTATAGAGAAGCGGGCATAGAATTACAGATTGAGGGCGATGTACATGGTGTGATGGAAACAAGCGGCATGGACTTTCTTTGTGGCCCTCAAGCCTCAATGCTTGAGAATATGGCTGACGGTGCTGATATTTTAGGCATTGGCCAGATTACTCAAGTCCAAGATTCAGGACTTATTTCCTTGAAAGAGGCGGGTATCAAACGCCCGAGAGACTTGGAAGGGAAACGCATAACCCATTGGACTCCAAAATGGTTTCATCTACTGATAGATGAACTAGTGAGGAAAGATGGTGGCAATCCTGACCTGATTACGAAAGTTCCCATGGATGTTGAACACCCCCAGGAGGTCCTGGGCCAAACTGCTGATGCGATTTGGATTTATAAAAATTGGGAGTACTATGTGATGGAGCAAGCCAATAAAGACTGTAACTTTATTGAAATTGCTGATTATGGTCACCCTTTTGATTATCCAACTCCAGCCATTGCTGTTAATGGCGAGCTCTGGCGTAGCAAACCCGACCTGGTTAAGCGTTTTATGGCTGCAACCGAGAAAGGTTACCAGTGCGTGGTTGCCGAGGGACTAAAAGTCATTCCTGAGATTCGTCATCTCTTGCCGGATGTAGAGGATAATATACTCTATAAAGGGGTTGAACACCTCTTACCGAGGTTTTTAAATAAGGATGGCCAGTGGGGAAACCTTAATATTGAAGCTTGGCAATCCCTCTTGGACTTATTCTTAGAGAGCGGCATCTATGGCCGGACTTATCCGGAAAGGACCTATCTTGCAAGCTTCCGGGATTAGTTTTGAAAATATTAATTTCCGTTACTTTCAAGAAGACCGAAGGTCTGTTTTTGAAAATTTTTCGATGCAGATCAAAAAGGATAAAATCACGGTTCTTACGGGTCCATCCGGCTGCGGCAAAAGCACCTTGCTTTATTTAGCGGCTGGTCTCTATCCGGAGCATTCTGGTATTTTAACTGGGGGAAAGGTCTTAGTTGACGGAAAAAAGATCCAAGAAATGGACGCTTTGACGCGCAGTCAAAGCGTCCGTTTAGTCTTTCAAAATGCAGACTTACAATTTTGCTTCCCCTCCGTCGAAAGGGAGATTATCTTTTCTATGGAGGCAGCTGATATTCCGGTGGAGGAGATGCCTGACCTTTTAGCGGAAGTTTTACAGGCCGTTAGGTTACAGGGTTTTGAAAAACGCTTGATTAGTACCCTGTCTGGGGGAGAAAAGCAACGTTTGAGTCTGGCTTGCCAACTGGTAAGCAAGGCTCCCTGGTTGCTCCTTGATGAAATCTTTGCTCAAGTAGATGATGAACAAATAAAAAGCATTGTCAGAATCCTAGTTGAGCTTAAAAATAAATATCAACTCTCCTACTTAGTGGTCGACCATCATCTAGAGAATTGGCAGGGGATTGCTGATGAATATTTTCTACTGGACCGCGAGGGTAGGCTGGTTGCTGGACCTGAGCAAACTGCCTCTTTTACCGGCCAAGACTGGAATGCAGCTGGAGTGATTAACTCCGAAAA
>CAMYEY010000088.1 GCA_947254895.1 uncultured Clostridia bacterium | reverse complement strand
TTGTAACCGATAGCAACCGGATCCTGAGTAACTGAACCTAAGAGAGTACCATTCTGAACAGCTTCTCTCTGTAATTTACCGGCATCAAAACCAGCGCCCCAAATTTTGCTAGGATCTTTAGCTCTATTGCCAATGACGCCACCCAGAGCTTCGCCGGCACGAATCATGGATTCAGCAGCAAACTCGTTTGAAGCATAGATAGCGATAACATTTGGTTCTTCCAGTAAGGCAGTAGCTGTAGCATCGGACTCAGCATTATCAACCTTAGCAGGGATACCAACTGACAGGACTAAAGAAGCTGTAGCTTCATCGCCTTTGGCATACATTTGTTGTCCAACAACAGCAACCTTATCTTCGCCGACTAATTCGATCATTTTGTCGATGAAGCCTTGGGTACGGCCGATGATGGATTCAGAAGCAGCCTCTTGAGAAAGGATAGCGATTCTGACTTGAGCATCAGCTTTAGCTGCAGCGATTTCATCTTTGGCAGCCTTGTAGAGCTCTTCAGCAGCAAGTCCACCAGCAGCGTGGTTATCAGTTGATGCGTTAGCAAAAACTACGCCCTCAGGAGCGCCAGGAACGCCGGAGTCGAAACCGATGATCGGGATACCGGCAGCCTTAGCATTCTCTAAGGAGGTCATAACAGACTTAACATCAAGGGCAGCTAAGCAGATAGCATCAGGTTTAGCTGTGATTGCGTTTTCCAGCATGTTAACCTGGTCTTGAATGTCAGACTCAGATTTAGGACCATCAAAGTGCATTGTGGCGCCTAATTCGTCAGCAGCTTGTTGAGCACCGTTTTGTACGTTAACCCAGAACTGATGCTGGAGACCTTTGGAAACAACTTCAATGTGCAAGTCGCCGGTCTTAGCAGCGTCTTTTTCTGTTTCACCTGCAGCAGTTTCAGCCGGAGCTTTGGACTCTTCTGCGGGCTTGGTTTCTTTAGCTTCATCGGTCTTAGTTCCGCAGGCTGCTACAAATACTGAAACAACCAGGACTAGAGCTAACAAAACACTAAGTTTCTTTTTCATTAACTATTCTCCTTTTTCTACTGCCTTGAGCAGTATAATCAAATATTCACAGACCGTTATCAACTTCAACTTATGAACAATCTATGAATACGTCTTACGATGATCATATACATTTATCTGAATTTTGTCCATCTTTTGTGAAAGTTTATTGATTTTTTCACTAGAATACAGTCAGACTTTGAGCCAACCAGGTCGGCTCAAAGTCCATTTGTAACAAATTTTATTTCTTATTGCGACGGACGTCGATGATAACAGCGATCAAGATGATAACACCCGTGAGGAAGAGCTGCCATTGTGATTGGAGGCCAATCTTAGGCAAGCCAGCCTTGAGGATACACATCATGATAACGCCGAAGAGTGTACCCCAGATAGAGGCTATACCACCTGCCAGGGAGGTACCGCCGATAACGGAACCGGCAATTGCATTGGTTTCCTGACCGGCACCAAATCCGGCTGTAACGGAGGTATAGATAGCAACATAGGCAACAGCTGCCAAGCCAACAAAGATACCATTGATGATGTATGCAGAGAACATATATTTTTTAACATTAATCCCTGACAAACGGGTGGCTTCATAGTTGGAACCCAAGGAAAGGATGTAACGGCCGATCTTTGTCTTGTTCAAAATGATCGACATGATAACAACGAACACAAAGAGCATGATTAAACCGGTCGGAATGTTAATATTAGCCCCATCCCTTGCGACGGTGTACTGGAAGGCCGTTTTAAAACCGCCGCCCTCCTCAGTAGCAGTTGATGGCCAGTTGGTTTTTTCCAGGTTACTCAAAATCTGACCAAAGCCGGAGGCCATCATCTGGGTCCCCAAGGTAGCCACGAAGGCCGGGATGCCTACATAGGCAACAAGGAAGCCATTGATAGCATTGAAGCAAACAGCGATAAAAATTGTTCCAATAATAGTTAGCCACATGGGCCAGCCGTGGATGTAAAACAGACGACCACCTAGCAAGGCAGCACAGCCCATAACTGTTCCGAGCGACAGGTCAATACCGCCGGTAGCAATAACAAAGGTAACACCTATACCAAGGAAAGCCAGGTAGTAGGAAGAGTTGAGGATCAAGGTCAAAACGTTGACCGTTCTAAAACTTTCTGCAGCAATAAAAAACAGCAGATAGAGTACAATCATTGCGGCAAAAGCAATAAACTGTTGTGACTTAGCCAGTTTGGTCAATGTACCTCCCGGCCGGCTTGGATTTAAGTAGGATTTATTATTCATTACTATACCCCTTTTCTCATCATGGCAAAGCCTAAGATTTTTTCCTGGGTTGCCTCTTCAATCGGAATCGTCGCTGTGACAACACCTTCACACATGACCACGACCCGGTCACTCATCCTTAAGATCTCTTGCATTTCTGAAGAAATCATAATGATGGATTTACCCTGGTCAGCTAGTTCTTGCATAATGTTATAAATTTCAGCCTTGGCGCCAACATCAATGCCTCTGGTTGGCTCATCAAAGATCAAAATTTCACTATCTTTAAGCAGCCATTTGGCGACAACCACCTTTTGTTGGTTACCACCTGACAGGGTCTTGACCAATTGGTCAACAGAGACCATTTTGGTGCTTACGCGTTCGTTATAGGTATTAGCATCTTGTCGGGCTTTTCGATCATTGATCAAGCCAAACTTGATATAGTCGTCAATCGAAGGTAAAACCGTGTTGTCCACAATATCCCGGTTGGTTAAAACACCAAAACGCCGCCTGTCTTCTGACAGATAACCTATACCCATCTTGACAGCATCGGCAGTTGACTTGATTTTAACTTCTTTACCATGGAGAATGATCCTGCCTGAATCCGGCTGCTCAGCTCCGTAAATCAAGCGAGCCATCTCTGTCCTCCCGGCACCCATCAGGCCGGATATACCGAGAATCTCACCCTTACGCAGGTTGAAGCTGACGTCTTTAACCATCCGGCCGGCAGCCAGGTTTTCGACCTCTAGGACAATCTCAGCCCCCTCTTCAACATGGGAGTGGGTTTTGACTTCTTCTGTCAGTTCCCGACCGACCATCATGCTGATCAAGCGGTCCTTATCCGTGTCCTTAGTTTCTGCAGTACCGATATAGCAACCATCCCGCAGGACCGTAATCCGGTCAGAGATTTCAAACACCTCATCCATCCTGTGGGTGATGTAAATGATACCGATTCCCCTAGACCTGAGGTCCCGAATAATTGTAAATAACTCTTTAATCTCGGTTTGGGTAAGGGCCGATGTTGGCTCATCAAAAACAACAATTTTAGCGTCATGGGAGACCGCCTTGGCGATTTCAACCATCTGCTGTTGGCCAACCGTCAAGTCCCCTACCTTAGCGCTTGGATTTATGGAAACACCGATCAGGTCAAAAAGTTCTTTAGTCCTTTTGATATTTTCCCGATCATTGATAAAGAAAGCATTCATACTCTCTCGACCAATAAAGATGTTTTCATAGACCTTGAGGTCATCCATCATATTGAGTTCTTGGTGAACGATAACTACACCATCAGCTAAGGCTTCAGCTGTATTATGGTATTCTACAGCCTTGCCATCAACCAGGACGTCACCTGAGTCCCTTTGGTAGACACCGGTCAGGATCTTCATCAAGGTAGATTTACCTGCTCCGTTCTCACCCATGAAAGCGTGGACTTCGCCGCGCTTGAGTTCAAACTGGGCGTCTTTAAGGGCTTGGACTCCGCTGAAGGCCTTGTTAATGTTTTTCATCTCCAGAAGCTCAGCCATAATTCCCTCCTTTATTTGAATTTATTTGTTTCATGAGCAAAATTACTTAACAACACCCTTCTTCAGGATAATGTTGGCGTAAAGTGCTTCTTCGCTGGTAGCAACTACGGCGTAAGCTTTTCTGGCCTGTTCATAGAAGGCAAAACGTTCTACATGGGCTATGCTATACTTTTCACCCGACTTATCAAGGATTTCCTTGTACTCATCCCAGATCACGGGCTTATAGTCATCACCCGGGGTAACTTCCATGAGGAAAACCGGGTCCGGTACATAGGGATCCAAGGGGAATAGTTCCAAAATGGATTTCAAAAGTTCCGGTACTGTTAGGCCGTCACAACGAACTACCTTGCGTCCCATTTCTTCGGCAGGAAAATTTCCATCGCCGATGCAGAGTTCATCACCGTGTCCCATCTCCATCAAAACTTTAAGCAATTCCGGCGAGAGGTTTTTAGGTATCTTCTTTAGCATATCTATACTTTCTCCTTTAAAATCTATTCCTAATCCGTTTTTTAGAACAAAAACCATTAGGAATAGAAATTTATAAACTTACTTTAACCAGTCCTCAATCTGGGTAAACCTTTCAGCCCATGCCGAGTGGTTTCGGGGTGAAAAGTGCTTGTATTCAAAGGACTTGGAAACAGCCTCATAGGCTGATTCTAGAGAAGGCCACTGGCCGAGGGCCAACATTTGCCCCACAATATTTCCGATAGCCGAAGCTTCAGCAGGGCCAGCAATAACTTCCTTGTTCAGAGCATCTGCTATCATCTGGTTGAGGAAGGAAATTTTTGACCCCCCTCCGATGATCTGGATCCGTTTAAAGCGGTGTCCCAGGATTCTTTCAATGTCATTGACCGTTTTCATATAGCCCAAGACCAAACTCTCATAAAGCCCACGCAAAATCTCGCCCACGGTTTCCGGCTGTTTTTGACCTGTTTTCTCAATATAGCTTTTAACTGAATCAAGCACGGTCACATTATCCAGGTCATAATCAGCAATATTGATGAAATAAGTAAAGGGTTTGGCCTCCACAGTCAGGGAGTCGGCCTCTTGATGATTCAAGCGTTTGCCGTCACGGGCCGCCAGTTCGTCCCTGAGTTTTTCAAAAAGGTAAAGGCCGGTAATATTCTTAAAGAACATATTCTGCCCGCCATAACCGGTTTCATTGGTTAAATCACTGGCAAAAGCCTCCTCAGTCAAGATGGGATTTTCAGAAAGAGCCCCAATCAGAGACCAGGTCCCAGACGATAAGAAAAGGCAATCCGGATCAAAAAAGGCCCGAGTTACAGAAACCGCAGCGGCCGTATCGTGGCTGGCAATCGAATAAACCTTGAGGTCTTTATTTTCCAGGTCAGGTAGGAGAGAACCTGTTGTTGATCCTACATAATCACCATTGTTGATGACTGGGGCAAAAACATCAGGCTTGAGGCCCAGCTTTTCCAGTAGGTCCAATTGCCATTTTCTTTTTGTCAGGTCAAACATCTGCGAAGTTGAGGCAATGGTCATCTCGCTATATTGTTGGCCGGTTAAAAGGTAATTGAC
>CAMYEY010000087.1 GCA_947254895.1 uncultured Clostridia bacterium | reverse complement strand
GACAGGGTATAATGAGAGCTAATTCTGCTCTTATTACTTTGTTTGTACTTCGCTTTTCTCAAATTCTTTAACTTGAGTCCGTCTCATGTATTGTCTGCTGTTCAATTTTCAAGGTCCGTTTGTCGCACCCCGTTTTTGGAGTGCTTTAGCATAATATCAAAGCACTTTTTTATTGTCAACTACATTTTTAACTTTTTTATCCGATTGCACAGCGTGACCGGGCGTCCATCTCTGTGGGGTGGCAGAAGCCTTATTGGAAATATCCTTAGGAATTTTTGTAGTAACTTAAAGCCGCTCCTATGGCTGTAGAGAACCTGGCTTGGTTAGGCATAATAATATTTACATTATAGAGGTCCGCAAATTGCTCAAGGGTCTTTTGTGCCTGAGCAACTTGCAGTACAGAGCCAACAAATACAATATTTTTGACCTGTTTGAGCCTGGCAGCTAAGACTGATATTGTTCCCACCGACTGAAAAACTAAGTTGACGATACCGGCAGCTAGGTCTTCCGCCCTTGCATCATCGTTAACATTGCCAAAGTTTGAGGCAGTCGCATCCCCACTTAAGCCTGGTACCGAATTGGAAATATCACTAACTGCCAAATCAACATTCCGAGTATCTCCGTGCTCTGCAAGATCAGAGATTAAATCGAAGTCACGGTAGTTAATCATTTTATTGGACAGACCCAGCAGAGTTCCACCCCCGACACCAGAACCTATGATATGTTCAATTTTCTGTTTGTTGGCATACACCAATGAGGTTCCTGTGCCCATACTAACCACAATCGCTTCATCGAGACCGGATAAGTAAAGTCCTCCTAGGCCAACCGCATCAAATTCACTCGAGATGACGGTTTCTCTATCTAAAATATTACCGGATATATAAGATGAGCCGACTCCCGTCATCCTGATCTGTTTAACATCTTCGGTTTTGAGTCGATTAACAGTTAAAAACTTGCCCAGAGCACCATAGGCTGCAGCCACAGGGTCACTGGACTTGACGAAGGCAACCTCTAACAAGTTTTGTCCTTCAAAACCTACAAGTTTGGTTGTACTTCCCCCTATATCGAGACCTATTATTACTTGTTTCATTTTTGATCCCTGCCTGCCACTCTGTGTATATTTTTCTCCAATAGAGAAAAAAGACCTACCGCGGTCCTTTTTCCTCTTAATTTAAAATTACAATATCCTATATTCACAATTATCTAGCTTGAACAGCTGCCCTTCTGACATAGTCTTCCATACTATCAGAGTTGTCCAATGGCATAACAACTGAGTTTTGAATATTCGTTGATCCGGGAGCAACGACGAAAATTAAAGCTGATATCGGCATGACGTTTCCCCGCAAAGCGTGTGCTGCTCCAGTTATGAAATCAATCACCCGCTGGGCAATTTTGGGATCTATCTTTTCGATATTACAGATTACCGTTTTTCCTGCCCGAACATCATCACAAACCTGTTGGGCGGTTTCAATATCTGCCGGCTCCATAATAACAATCTGTTGCTTGTATGATTTGGGATTGATATCAACTACCCGATTACTTTGTTGGCGCGGCTCAGGCCTCGACGGGATGACAGGCTCAGTGTAGTCGTAATCTCTGGCCACAGGATTAGTTGCATGATCAGCATCCATTTCATCTAAATAATCATCCGCTTCATTCAGTTCATCGTAATTATAGTCATCATAGTTATCATTTGAACTGCCAAATAATTTATCAAAAAAACCTGCCATATCGTCCTCCGTACTTAAAATACCTTTCCTATTATAGGAATTGCCAGCCTCTTCGGCAAGGCAAATTTTGAAGCGTAAGTTTGCTGTAATCTAAAAGCAACTAATATACCCTCTGGCCAAAAATTTCTGTACCGATCCTAACCAAGGTGGACCCTTCCACGACAGCCAGATCATAATCACTGGTCATCCCCATAGATAGTTGGTCAAAATCCGGACCCAGTTCAGCTTTTAATTGCAGGAGCAGATCCTTAGCCTGAGCAAAAACAGCCCTTACCACTTCTCTTTCATCAGTGGATACCATGGGTGCCATGGTCATAAGGCCTCTGAGCTTAATGTGTTTGAAGGCAAGCATAGTAGGAATCTCCTGTACCAGTTCCCGGACAGCAAAGCCCTGTTTGCTCTCTTCTCCGCTTATATTCACCTGGAGTAAAACCTGACTCACCACATCCCTATCTGCAGAAACCTGATCAATCCTATCTAGAAGTTTCAGAGAATCAACTGAGTGGATCAGGTCAACCAGACCTACGACATCTTTAACCTTGTTGGACTGTAAACGTCCAATCATGTGCCACTTGAAATCATATTTCCTTCTCTCAACTTCGGACAGAGAGGCAAAAGCGGTCTGCTTTTCTAAAAGTTCTTGGACACGATTCTCTCCGAAATCTTTTTCGCCCAGTTCATTAGCCAAGAGGATATCCGATAGGGGGTGATTTTTGCTCACACATACCAGTCTGACCTCTTGTCCGGGCTGTTTATTTCTCGTGATATTCTGGTGGACTTTCACCAAGTTGTTTTTTATTTCTTCTTTACGTCTCTGCATGATTTTCTCATTCTCTCAGATTACTCAAGCCCTGATGCTGAATCACCAAGGCTGACATCATTCGGATTTAGGACCAGCATAGCCGACTCAACAATCTTATCTTTTGAAGCACCAACCCCTTCAATCAGGGCATAGTCCTCTGTCATAGCGGTTATTTTAACAGTTGCTTCAGCTATCTTGCCACCTTCTTCCAAGTAGACCTTGGCCTCCGAATTTCCTTTTTTATAATCGACCAAGGCTGTTGCAGGAATCCTAAGTCCTTTTTGTTTATTGAGCTCGAGATGGAGTTCAACAATCCGACGATCTGCCAACCGTTCAAGGCCTGTGTTACAACGCACAACAAGGAAGGTTCCCTGGTTTGACTCCTCTGACCTTATTACTAAGCCATGGCGTAGGTTGATACCATCACTTGTCACAGCATCCACTGATGAATTCACTTGAACCTCTGTACTCTTGCCTGCCGGGATGAAAAAGGCAAAAAGCTGCTCAATGGAGTTGGTCAAACAATACATGGGGTCATTTTTTTTGACTTCCTCAATGGTATCTAGGCGACCTTGTTTTGCTTCTTGGAGATATTCATTAACCTGATCCGCCGTCAAGCTTTTGACGTTAGACGGATTAAGCCGGTCTTCAAGCCCATCATAACTTCTAATATAAACACCTGACTGAGAGCTCTCAACAAGGTTGCTCTTACCGCCCAGTTTTTCTTCAAGATCATGATAGTGGTCCAGCAACTCATTTAAACGTGAATCTTTAAAATCATAATTCCTTAATTTATCGTTTCTCTGGCTCAAAATGGCATTAAGGGTAGACTCATCAGTTGCCAAATTATAAAAACTCTTGCTTAGAATTTCATTGTAGACGTTAGAAAAACCCTTTCTGATCTGTCCCGTTGTCTCTTGGTCAATTTGCCTAGCTCCAACGTTATTGTCTTTCTCAATCAACTCATATTGGTAGTTAATAATCTCATTCTCTAAGCTTCGCAGCTCTTTTAATTCTGCACTTTGACTCTGAGGTATGATGTAGGCTAGCTTTTCATTTTTAGCAACCTTGGAACCATCAGCAAAAAGGCTCCTTACCTTGCCTTCTGCCGGAGAACGAAAGACCGTTTCGTCCCTAATCAAAAGAGCATTAACTTGATATTTATCTGAAATAGATCGCTCTGCCAAAAACATAAATTGTGGGCTGGGCTTATAGTTGTTAAGAACTTTGATGATAGCAATCATTGTAAGTATGATTATCAAGAGTATAACTGTAACCAGGCTGATTGTCTGGCGAAGATTTTTGCGTTTTTGTATCTTGCGAAAACGCTCTATTTCTGATGTCTGAAATTCTGTCTTCATAGCAGCCTAAACCTCTTGCCACAGGCGGTCCAGAGCCAACATACAAGCCAGGCGTCCCGCTTCGAAGTTCAGTCCTCCCTGGAGGAAAACAGTATAGGGTGGTCTCAAAGGACCATCTGCCGACAGCTCAATAGAAGAGCCTTGGGTAAAAGAACCGGAAGCCATGATAATATCACAATCATATCCTGGCATCGGTGCCGGCACAGGTGCGTACTGACTATCAATCGGGGAGGCTTCTTGGACAGCCTGGCAAAATTTGATTAAGAAATCCGAACGCCCAAAAGAAATCGTCTGTACAATATCGCCACGCTTATCTTTAAAGCCAGGCTCAACCTCAAAACCCTGACGAGCAAAAAGGCAGGAGGCGAATACGCCAATCTTGAGGGCATTAGCAACGACCTGAGGAGCAAAATAGATTCCCCTAGCGATAGCCTTGGAATAACCGAGACTTGGACCCACCTCTGAACCTAAACCTGATGCATTCATTTGTTGGGCACAGAGGTCAACAAGATCAGCCCGTCCCGCTATGTAGCCACCGCTGGGAGCAATGCCACCACCCGGATTTTTGATAAGAGAGCCAGCCATGAGGTCAACCCCAAAAGCTAAGGGCTCTGACGTCTCAACCAGTTCACCATAGCAATTATCCAACATAATAATGGTCTGCTTCTGCTGCTCTCTAACAAGTTTACAGATCTCAGAGATTTGCTGATTGACCAAGGCTGGTCTGACTGTATAACCCCGAGATCTTTGAATATAAACGGCTTTATATTTTTTAGTTGCTAGCGCCCTTTTTATCTGCTCCAGGTCTGGACTGCCATCCACCTTGAGTTCAACTTGGTCATAGTCGATCAGGTAATCTTTAAGGCTAGCCTGATCATGTGTCTGTCCTATGCCTAAGCTTGAATGAAGAGTATCATAGACCTGTCCCGTTACGATAAGAAAGGAATCGTGGGGTCGCAAAACCCCTTTAAGCATTGTCGAAAGAACCTGGGTTCCCGAGCTAAACTGGATTCGAACAAGAGCTTTTTCAGCTGAAAAAAGTTCGGCATAAATGGCCTCAATGCCATCCCTACCCGTATCAGCATAGCCATAGCCGGAATTTAATTGAAAGTCTGTTGCAGTAAGTTTGGCATTTTGGAAGGCCTTGATGACACGAATCTGATTACACTCTCGTAAGCGATCAACTTCCTTGAGCACTTCTTTACATTCTTGTAATGCTTCTTCTGAGGCTTGGTAGGCTTTTGAAGAAACATTAAAGGAATTATAAAATTCAAAGCTCAATGCTCATCCTCCATACCCTGCATAAAAATAAAGTCCTGTTAGTCTGCATTGAGACTATGCAGGACTTGGTGCAACCAGAGGGACTCGAACCCTCACGGTCTCCCACACGCCCCTCAAACGTGCGCGTCTGCC
>CAMYEY010000086.1 GCA_947254895.1 uncultured Clostridia bacterium | reverse complement strand
GAGCTGTCTCAGGTCTTGGTCAGCCTGACCGGCTCTTTCCCTGAGCCTGCTCAAAAACCAAGCCGAACTGATCCCCTGCTTTTTATCCCACTTACAGTCATCACCTGTCAGCTCAAACTCATACTCCTGTCTTTCAAAAAAGCCCCGATCTTCATTCAAAGGCCTATGAAGAGGCAGTTTTAAGGTCAGATAATAGCGGTCATTAGATCTCCTCATTCTCAAAACGGCCTGGTGGCTCCACAGTAAATTATCACTCGTATCATAATAAGAAGACCGCATGGCATAGGACATATTACCTATCGGTAAAAGATTATCTGAAATTATAGGGGCATCCATGATATCAAATTGTGAGTAACCGTCTTGGTAAGCAAATTTTAATTCTGATTCCATGTCTCCTCCTCTAAAAACCAAGCGTCTTCACACCGTTTTCTGTAATCAGGAGTAGCCTATCCGACAGGATACCAATCCTCAGAATATTGGAATCTAGAAATTGGTCTAAGACAATCTTGTGTGACTTGCGATTATATAATTGCAACTGGTTATTATGACTTATAGCTATCAGGTCTTGGTTAGCAGTGACTTGTTCAATCTGGTTGAGCAGGTTGACTTCTCTGTCGATAAAAGTCTCGTTGGCCGAATCCCAATCAACCACCGATATCTCTCCTTCAACCCGGTTAGACGATAGGGCAGAAACTTGTTGATCAGAAACAAGCTGATAAATCTTTCCTGCACTGTGCTCTGCCAAAGGCTCTTCCCTTTCAAAATTCAAGGCTAAGATATGGGACGCAGCCGCAATTAAGACATTGTCCGCCTGGTCATGCTGAATACTACCATACAGGTAAGGGTAGCCTTGTGGCATAATTTGACCCGTTTGGCGACCAGCCAAATCATAGCGGTTAACTACCGGCTGAAGTGATGAGCCGGCTGTATTAGAAAGTAAAACATCAAAATAAGTGAGGTCTTTGCTAAAACAGACCGCCAAGGGATAACCCGACTCAAAAAACTGGATGGTCAAACTAATCTTTCCGGTCTCCAAAGAAACGATGTGAACGAAGGCCGGCTGATTCGGATTTTCCTCAATCACAGAAATATACTTGTTCCCGGCGAAGGAAGCTCCGGCAAAATTACCCTCCAGCTGCAACTCAAACTGCTTATTGTCGCGGTTTAAAACAATAACCTTGCCCGAATCTCTATCAGCTGCAACAAAGTAATCAGCATTATAGACACCTACCGGTCTCGTAAACTCAAGTGTTTGGTCAAACAAAATTTCGTTATTGAGATTCAGAAGCTCCAGTTTATCTTGGGAAAGGTAGACCAAGTGGTCGCCAAAAGGATAATAACGAGATCCCTCATTACGGGAAAAAGAAATCAAAAGGTCAAAGTCTGCCAACTCCGCTGTCTCCTCAGACTTAGCCGGCGTCAGCATATTATCCGGCATTTTGTAAATGACCACAACCAAAAGGCAAAGAAAGATTAAGAATAATAAAGCAACTAACAGCAGAGACTTTCTCTGGCTACTGTTGCTGATTGTGCCGGTCTTGGCTCGGGCATTAGACCTGGCTATCTTGGCATTCAAAAGGCCGGCTTCTGAACTTTTGTCATCAGTCTTATTTCCCGACGGAAAACGGCCTTTGTCCCGAGTCTCCTTTATCCCATTCTTTTTCATCTGTAACAGTATAGTAAGAGTTTGTCTTTTGTTCAATAAGGCTTTCTGTCTTTACAAAAAAAACGGCTTTGTCACTAAGACGCAGCCGCTTTTTTTGTTCAATTATGACAAATACCTTTGTCTCTTTACTAGATCAATTTCCTAGTTGATGGGTCAAGCTATTAATACATGCCGGGACCCGGAGCTGGAACAGCTTCCTTAGGCTCAGGGATATTACCAACAACAGCCTCGGTTGTTAACATGGTAGCAGCGATAGATGCAGCATTCTGCAGGGCTGACCTTGTAACTTTAGCCGGATCTACGATGCCTTGAGCATTCATATCAACGATATTTTCAGCTAGGACATCAAAACCATGGCCGTGAGGGCTATTCTTAACTCTTTCAACAATGACGCTACCGTCAAAGCCGGCATTGACTGCGATCTGGGCAACAGGAGCTTCCAAAGCCTTGAGAACAATTGCTGCACCTGTTCTGACATCGCCTTCGGTTTCAGCGATTACCTCTGCAACCCTCTCAGCTGCATCGATATAGGCTGTTCCGCCGCCAGCAATAATGCCTTCTTCAACAGCTGCTCTGGTTGCGGCCAGGGCATCTTCAATTCTCAGTTTCTTCTCTTTCATCTCGGTTTCAGTAGCTGCACCAACTTTGATAACGGCTACACCACCGGAGAGCTTAGCCAGACGCTCTTGTAATTTTTCTTTATCAAAATCTGAAGTTTCTTCTTCGATTTGTTTGCGGATAGCCTGAACCCTATCATTGATAGCAGATTTCTCACCGGCACCGTTGACAATGGTTGTATTATCTTTGGTAACGATCACGGAAGCTGCCCGACCAAGATCTGATACCTGGACATCCTTGAGGTCCATAGCCAGATCGTCTGCGATAAAGGTACCGCCAGTTAAAATAGCGATATCCTGGAGATTTTCTTTACGACGGTCACCAAAGCCCGGAGCTTTAACAGCAACACAGTTAAAGGTGCCTCTCAACTTATTGAGGATAATGGTCGAAAGGGCCTCACCCTCAACGTCCTCAGCAATGATTACCAGCTTTTGACCGGCTTTCACAATTTCCTCTAAGAGGGGCAGGATATCCTGGATGGATGAAATCTTTTTATCTGTGATCAGGATGCGGGCATCCTCATAAACAGCCTGCATCTTATCAGTATCGGTTACCATGTAAGCTGAAATGTAGCCACGGTCAAACTCCATACCTTCAACGACTTCGAGGTCGGTACCCATGGTCTGAGATTCTTCAACAGTGATAACACCGTCGCTGGAAACTTTTTCCATAGCATCAGCGATTAATTGGCCAACTTCTTTATCATCAGCTGAGATAGAAGCAACTCTGGAAATATCGTCCTTACCTTTGACTACCTTAGAGTCATCCTTAATGGACTCTACAGCTGCATCAACAGCCTTGCGAATACCCTGTTTTAAAATCATGGGGTTAGCACCGGCTGCAATATTTTTCAGACCTTCACGGTAAATAGCTTGGGCCAACAAGGTAGCTGTGGTAGTACCGTCACCAGCAACATCCTGGGTCTTTGTAGCAACTTCCTTTAAGAGTTGAGCCCCTGCATTTTCGAAACGGTCCTCAAGCTCAATCTCACGAGCGATAGAAACACCGTCATTGGTGATAACAGGCACTCCATATTCTTTATCTAAAATAACGTTACGGCCCTTAGGTCCAAGGGTAATTTTTACTGTATTTGCTAATTTATCAACACCGGCCAATAATTTCTGCCGTGCCTGATCATCATATTTTAATTCTTTTGCCATATTTTCCTCCTATTCAAGAGCAATTCTAATGAATTGGCTCTGGTCTAAACACTAACCTGCTAATCAACGATTGCTAAAATGTCACTCTGCTTGAGAATCGTATATTCAACGTTGTCAAACTTAAACTCGGTACCAGCATACTGACTAATTAAAACGTGGTCACCCACTTCAACTTCCATAATGATGTCTTTGCCATCAACTACGCCGCCGGGACCTACTGCAACAATCTCTGCAACCTGTGGCTTTTCCTTAGCACTGCCCGGTAAAACGATACCACTCTTTGTCGTTTCTTCGGCTTCTAACATTTTAATTACAACACGATCGCCTAATGGTTTAATGTTCATGTTGACCTCCTTGTTATCTTTCTATTCTGTAAAAATGTTTCAAACACTGTTTTAGCACTCGACTCTTCCGAGTGCCAAATACAATATAGGTTCTCAACTTTGCTTTGTCAAGGAAGTAATCTGCAAATATTATGACCAATCGTGAAGAAAGTGTGACTAAGATTTTCGGTCGGGCACGGGCTCTTTAACCAGCCCAAACATGGAAAAATTTAAGGATCTGCGACTGTTGAAACAAGTTTTGGAGATCAGATGAAAAGGGAGCCATGAAGCCTAAAATCCGTGCCAGGGTAAAAACAACAAAGGCCGCAACCAGTAAGCCTACCAAGCTCCCCAAGAAACGGTTTATTCCGCCCAGAACTGGGATTCTATTGAAGAAGTCATTGAATTTATTAACCAGGTAAAGGAGGATTTTACGTAACACAAAAAATAGCAAAAGGAAGACAAGAAAGATGATCAAGCCATTGGCTTTAAAAGTCCCTCCTAGTTTAGCCAGGGCTGCCGCCCCCACCAGAGATGCTGCCATAATTAAAAAACTCAAAAGCATCCTGATGAAGCCTTTATACCAGCCATTAAACAGCTGGTAGAAGAAAAATCCACCAATTAGTAAATCTAACACTGGATGCCTCCCCTATTCAATATAATCCAAACCGGAATGGTAGTTGGGGTTATCTTCAACAGCCGTCTGTCCAGTTTCTGTATCCCCGATATGATAAGGATAGAGATAACCCGCTTCGGTTTCAGCTGGAACCGGGTCTGTAGACTCATGACCGATTCCAGGCCAAACCCCTTCGCCACCACCTTCACCTTCCTGGCCGGTTGACCAGCCGGGTCCATAAGTAGAATAATCCGTTGGCTCTTCTACACTAGGCTGATAAAGGTTGGGGTCAACCCAATCATCTATAGGTTGTTCCTCAATAGCCTGACTGGACCCTGGCGCCCCCGGAATTTCCGCAACTGCATCAAATGGGAAGGTCCGACCAAAGATAAACTCCTGAACGATTGGGATCATGCCGTTAAAATCGCAAAGATTAAACCAGGCCGCACCGGAATAATGGGTATGATAACCTTCTACAGGAATCTGTAAATTCTCAATCTGCTTATTCATGATTGGTAAAACAGACTGCAACATACCCAACATCTCATTCTTACTTAAATTAGTAGTTACATGGGCTAAACCCTGGTTAACCATCTTAAGTTTATTACTGAGTCCTACATCTAAAAAACGGTTGAGGATAGCCTGTATTAAAGCCCTCTGGTAGCCCATCCGGTCATAGTCGCCGCCGGCTGTTGACCTGTTACGGGCAAAGGCTACTGCCTGACGGCCGTTCAAAAGTTGCTTGCCCGGGCTACTGATATGTTCAACCCGTCCGGTATCACTAAAAACCCGGTTGGTCTCATCAATACAGGCATTGATGTACGGAATAGCCTCTTCAGATATATCCAGCTCGACCCCATCAACGATATCTATGATCTGTTCAAGCCCCCGCATATTGACCACAACATAACGGTCTATGTTCAAACGTAAAATATTATTGACAGTTTTAATAGCATACTCCGGCCCACCATGAACATTGGCATGACAAAGCTTATCCATCATGTCCAGGCCCGGCATAGGAACCAACATATCCCTTTGTAAAGAGGTAAGTTTAATC
>CAMYEY010000085.1 GCA_947254895.1 uncultured Clostridia bacterium | reverse complement strand
TTCAGCTGCCCCGTAAGCAATTTCACAACAAGCAAAGAGACCTGTTGTGATGTCACAAACGGCTAAACCGTAACAGTTATCCTGCTGATAAACGGCAGCCAGAAATGAATATTTTTGTTCGTCGAGATATCCTTGATCGGTTAAAGTACCAGGGGTGATGAGTTTAACCACTTCTCGTTTGACAAGACCAACTGCCTTGGCTGGATCTTCGACTTGCTCAAAAATGGCAATCTTGTATCCGCGAGAAACTAATCTCAGGATATAACTGTCAGCTGCATGGTGTGGTACTCCACACATGGGCGCTCTTTCTTCCAAGCCGCAGTCACGTCCGGTCAGGGCTAGTTCTAACTCTTTTACGGCCACTAAGGCATCATCAAAAAAAAGCTCGTAAAAGTCCCCTAATCGACAAAAAATCAAGCAATCTGGGTAAGTCAGCTTAACCTCTAAATATTGCTGCATCAGGGGGCTTAACTTATCTTTTTCTAAATCAGCAAATTTTAACATACAAAGCTCACAAGCTCTCCTTCTATAGAGAAAGTTTTTGCTTTAATCATTTTTACCAGACAATACTTGCCTTCAAAGTAATCACCGTTTAAACCGTCCTTTGTAAAGGCCTCTTGTGGTAATTCTTTTTTTATAGAATCGTCTATTTTCAAATTGATTAGTTTAAAATCTGCGGTTCTACCGGTTAAAGTATTTGGGTCACCATGGCTTACACCTTCCAAAAGGACTTCTTCCACCTGACCTACAATTTTTTTGTTAGCTGCTAAACTATGGCTGTTCTGGAGGTCGGTTAAGCGACCGAAGCGTTCCTCTACTACAGCTTGATCTACTTGGTTGGTGTATTCTGCTGCCGGTGTTCCCTGACGTGGGGAGTATATAAAGGTAAAAGCTGAATCAAAACGAACTTGTTCCATCACATCAAGCGTATCTAAAAAATCAGCTTCGCTTTCTCCCGGAAATCCCACGATGATATCGGTTGTCAGAGAAATTCCAGGTCTGGCTTGTTTTAACCGCTTAACGATATCAAGATATCTGGCCCGATCATGCCTCCGGCGCATAGCTTTAAGAATCGCATCAGAACCGGACTGCAAAGGAAGATGCATATGTGGTTCAATATTATGATATTTACCGATGATATCAATCAACTCCTGATCAATATCGCGAGGATTGGGGCTCATATAGCGTATCCTCTTTAATTCCTTAAAATGGGCCAAGGCTTCAAGTAGCTGGGCAAAATTTCGGGGCCCCTCGACGATGCCTCTAAAATCCTTACCCCAGGCATTGACATTTTGACCGAGTAACATAATTTCCGTATAGCCATCATCTATCAAAGATTTTACTTCATCCAGAATTGCAGAAAAAGATCTGCTAGCTTCTCTTCCCCTTGTATAGGGGACGATGCAGAAAGTACAGAAATTATCACAACCATACATGATAGATACTAGAGCCCTAAATTTTCTTGATCGGCTAATAGGAAGTTTTTCTTGTTCTACCATGTGATTTTTCTTAGAAACAGCAATGATTTTTTGATTGCTGCCAATAGAATCCCAAAGGAGTTTGGGCAAGCGGTAAATGTCGTGGGGACCAAATATTAAGTTTACAAAAGAGAAGCTTTTTTTGATTTTTTCAACATGCTGGTCCTGGGTCATCATACATCCACACAGGAGGGTTATGCGACTAGGGTTCTCTGACTTGAGCCTTTTTAACATACCTAGGTGCCCAAATAACCTGGTATCAGCATTTTCTCTGATACTACAGGTATTAACAACTGATATATCAGCTGTTTCATAATCTGCAGCTTTGATAAAACCAACTTCTTCTAAGATGCCCGCAATCATTTCGCTATCGTTTTCATTTTGTTGACAACCAAAAGTTTGAATAAAGTAGCTCTGGTTTTTTCCGTTGGCCAAGTTACTTTGCTCTACATATGCTTTTAGGCTTTCTAAATAAGCAGATTGGGAATCCACTTGTTCATCTGTTTTCTGATTTATTTCTTTTAAAATTTTATACATAATATTCCTATTCAAACTTAATTTATAACAACATGCTAATACTTAATTATATAGTAGTTTAAATTATTTTTCACAGATCAGGCTCTGATCCGAAAAGGAAACGGCTAAAAAACCACTTGAACTTTGGTGTTCTAAGCTTGCAGATATTTTCAGCCTGCTGGTAGATAGAGAGTAGGGCTTTAATTTGATTTTCTGCAACTTCATTTTCCGCATAAAGAGCGGCTTCAATCGCTTCATATGCCTGGAAGGTTAAATCTGGTTTCCAGTTAAAAGTTTGCTGCATTTGCCTTATGGCCATGAGGATCGTTTGTCCTGTAGCAATATCCCGTCCATCCTGAAGAGCATAGAGATTTTTTAAATCTAACCAGATATAGGTTATAATTTCCTTATTTTCTCCAGAGAATTTATCAGATAGCCAAGAGATATCATGTCGGTTTTTAAGGTGTTTAAGTCTTACGAGACAAAATACAATCGCTAATGCTAGTAAAGCAGATATTGCAGCTATGATAAGCAGCCACTGGGGGATAATATAGCCGCGAACAACCTGGTCCTGATTTTCCTTTTCTGATACTTTCGCGGCTGGACTGGTCGTTACATGCGGTGGATTTGTGGGCTTGCTTGACGGCTGAGTTGGATTTTTATTTTGCTCAGCTTCTTCTTGCTCTTCCTCTTCCCTATCCCTGCTTAACTCGTCCAGACTACCGTCAGGGGTTGCATCAAAGGCTAACCAACCTAACTCCTCTGTTTTTATTTCTGTCCAAGCATGGGCCTGGTCACTCGTTACTAACCGCTGGTAGTCTTTGCTAGCTATGTTTTGCTTGATCATGCCCGGCACTAAGAAACCCTCTACATAACGTGCTTCAAAGCCAGCTTGACGGGCTAAAATCGTCAGTGCGGTAGCAAAGTAAGTACAGTAGCCTTTGTGGTTAAGGATAAAGTCTTCAAATAAATCTTGGTCATCAGAAATCTCTGCAACAGATAGGTCGTAGCTAAAATTATTGGCAAGATAGTCGATGATAGCTTTTAATTTGCCAGCTTGTCCTAGTGATGGATCATTAATGAGATTGGCTAGGTTTGGTTCATGTTCGATTAGGAAATCCTTATAGTCTCGCTTGTTGATCAGTTTTTGCTCACTAAAGTGAACCAAACCTGCTTCGGTATCACTTACTAAATCTTGGAGGTATTTTGGGTTGGCAGCCAGGTTGACCATCTGTCCTTTAACGAGATAGCCATCTAGACCGATTTGGCGAGAAGCATAGATCTGCCCATCTGTATTGAAATAAAAGCGCAAGGGGTCAGCACCTGGTCCGGTCACCTGCTGGTCCCTAGCTAGGCTAGTAATTTGCTCAGGTTTACCAGCATGGAAAACAGCTTGAATCGGTGTAAAAATAGGTTCAATAATAATGTCAGCCGGGCTAAAATAGCGATCAAAACTAGGATCTTCGTTTGTATCCTTTGACCTATTTTGAAAAGCTGCTAATTGTTGTTTGATGGGATCTTCATTGTAAAAAAGAAAATTCTCAGTCATGGGGGAGGCATGCCAAATATTTTTTTCAAACTCATTAAAAATAGCCCCTCTAAGGTAAATAGGCCTATTAGGACCTGTAACCCTCATGAAAGGTTGATTTTGCTTTTCAACCGGACCACCAAGGTGGACATCTTGGGGATAAAAACCGACATCCTTAATTGAAAATTCAAAGTAGCGAACCGTATCCGGCATATTCTGTTTAGATTTAATCGCCTGGTCGAGCATCCGATTTATTTTACTATTATAGAAAATGTCTGTTGGTATAAAGCTTTGGAGGAAAAATATGACAACTAAAATAATTGCAATCAAAAAGATAGGAGGCATCTGCCAAGTTTTTCTCCAAGTTGAGGAAAAATTAGATTGGCGAGCAAAAGTGACTAAAACACATGCTAGACCTGCTAAAAAGTATAACAGACTAAAACTCGATAGACTATTTTGAAAAGCCACCAAATAGGGTATTAGCCAAATTAAGGTGAGGATAATCGGCATAGGCTTAATATAGATCAGGAACAAGGAAAACAGAATTGAACCATAAGCCAAATAGCGAGGCAAAGCCTCAGGTAAATGCTGACCTGAAGCAGTTAGCCACTTGTAGGACTCCACTAAGGCAGATGAATTTATAGTGTAAAATTCATAGATAGGAGCCCCAAAAGAGGATCGGAAAAGAATACCAGCTGCTGCTACTATAAAGACCAGGCCCAATATAGCTAAACGAGCTAAGCGTGGTAGATTTACGAAAACAGCAAATACAATTAGGATGATCAGTTTAATTTCCCACATGTAAGTGGGGGTAAAATTGAGGTGTAGGCTCTGCGTGACTTGCTTAAACCAGAGTACAGAAAAGAGATAAGCGACAGCACTATAGATCAAACTATCAAAAATTCTTTTGATTAGGTCTCCCCTAGCCTGGTCCTGGTTTGAGGATTTTTTATTGAGTTCTATCGAGGCAAAGTTTTGTTTAGGCATATAGATTTACCTCATAAGATTTAGCAATTTCAACTGTGATTTCTGCATCCTCCAGTTGCTTGATATAGGCGGCGGCCTGGTCAAGTGCGGTTTGGCTATCAACAGTATAGACAAGCAACATAGCACCTAGGGATGGCCTCAATGACCTTAGCTCTGTCACCAAGTTTTCGGTCAAATCATAGGTTAGGACATACAAGATATTTTGCTCATTACCATGTTTTTCATCTTGGAGTTGGTTTTCAAAGCTAACAACCTGACGATAAGGTATAAAAGCTAACTGTTTTTTTAAAAGATCAGCCTCTTTAACATGAACCGCTTCTTCAATAACCAATTCTGGCTGATAGGTCTTTAAACGGACCGTTGCCATCCTGCTGAGAAAAATTAAAATAGCTGTATAAGTGTGGTCTAGCATAAAATCACGAAGGTGGAGGAGTCGGTCGCTCTCCTGGTTATAACTCTTAAAGTAAATTTCAGGTAAATTAAGCAGGACGGTGACCGACTTATCATCTTCCTTATCAAATTGTTTGACCATCCACTCCTGCATTTTTGCTGATAATTTCCAGTGGATAAGCTTGAGGGAGTCACCCGGTTCCATAGACCTAAAACGGTCGATTTCATCCATCAAGATCTGACTTTTACCGGCAGGAAAAGCTCCAGCTTCTAGCTGGCGACTGAGATAGTCTCGGTAATTAGGGCTACCCTCTTCCAGCGGTAGAACATAGATATTAGGCATGTCCAACTCTGTGCCTGTATAGAGTTTCAGCCTGAAAAAACCAAATATATCGTTAACAGATATAGATAAGTTTTGAATGTTAAAGGGACCGGAATGGCTGGGCCTAATCGTTAAACGTACGGTCTGCCAATCTTTTTGGCCTATGAAAATCATCGATTTAAGCTGATTTTGCCCAAAGGATAATGTGTTTGCCCTAATCAACAGTTCAACGACCATTGTTTGTAATCTGCTATTATTATTAAATCTCAAATACCAGACAGCATCTTCACCACGATTTATGTATTCTCTTTCAGTCCTAATT
>CAMYEY010000084.1 GCA_947254895.1 uncultured Clostridia bacterium | reverse complement strand
GGAAAGGGTCTGTGGCCACAAGTTCAGGTCAAAAGAAGATGTCAACCAGTATATCTTTAGGTATTGGCGTTTAGCTAAAGGTCAGTTTACCCCCCATGGGATAAATTCTGCCTATATTACGATGGGGAAATTCACCCGTGAGGACCTGGCAAAAATTTTAAAGGATAAGCATAATCTTACTGTTTGTATTAATGATGATCCGGGGGATTTTAATTTTGAGTCTGACAGCCAAATGATTGACCGAGAATTGCATGAGCTCTTCCCTGAAAAATCAGATTTTGAAAGATAGGCCTATATGAACATTTCAAGAACTAAAAATATTTTCCGTAATACCTTTTGGGGGATCATTTATAGGGCCGTTACCTTGTTGGGACCTTTTTTGGTTAAAACCTTGATTATTTACAAGTTAGGTGACGAGTATAATGGCTTAAGTAGCTTGTTCACCTCCATTTTAACGGTTTTGAATTTAAGCAATTTAGGCTTCAGTTCCTCCTTGGTTTATATGATGTATAGGGCTGTGGCCGAAGAGGACACCAAATCACTGTGCGCCCTCTTGAACTTTTTTAGGAAGGCTTATAAGTATGTTGGCCTGGCCATTTTAACCATGGGTATTGCCATAATGCCCCTCTTGCCCAAGCTGATATCTGGAAGTTACCCTGCGGACATCAATCTCTACCTCCTGTTTGCTATTTACCTCTTGGAGACTTCGCTTGGTTATCTGATGTTTGCCTATAACACGGCACTTTTTTCTGCTCACCAGAGGGAAGATACTATCCATAAGATTAATACCATCCGCTATTTTTTCCAATACAGCTTACAATGTTTAGCCCTGATCCTTTTTGCCAATTATTATGCTTATATTATCATTTTGCCCCTCATGGTTATCCCCAACAATATAGCCCTTTACCTGGTAGCTAAAAAGCAATATCCGGAGATTAAATGTGAGGGGACCATCAGCGAAGAAGAGATTAAAAGTTTAAAGAAGCGGGTTGTTACTCTTTTAGGCCATAAGGTTGGGAGTACTGTCCTAGTCAGTGTTGATAGCATGATCATATCTTCTTTCTTAGGCCTGGTTACCCTCTCTAACTATAGTAACTACTATTATATCTTGGTGGCGGTTAACGGGATCATCGAGATTTTTACTAATGCCAGCATTGCCAGTATCGGCAACAAACTGATAACGGACAGTAAAGAAGCCAATTACCGCACCTTTATGACTATGACTTATGCTTGGATTACCATCGTCGGTTTTTCAGCAGCTTATATGTTGACCCTTTACCAGCCTTTTATAACAGTGTGGGTTGGTTCGGAACGTTTGTTGAGTGATGGTATAATGCTTTTGATTGTAGTATATTTCTATTCATGGATGTTTCGTATTATGCAGTTAACCTATAGAGATGCAGCGGGTTTATGGACAAAAGATTGGTTAAAGCCTTATGTTGGGATGCTTATCAACATCGTTGCCAGCATATCTATGGTGAAATTGACCCATAGCATAGCCGGTGTCCTAATTCCAACGACATTTGTATTTTTCTTAGTCTACTTCCCTTGGGAAGCACAAACGATTTTTAAATATGCCTTCCAAAAGTCACCGAGTCGCTACTATAAGACCATCCTTTGGCAAACTTGCCTTGTCCTCGTTGGAGCAGGGGTATCCTACTTGGCCTGTGTTTCTCTTTACCCGGCCCACGACCTCATCGCCTTGCCGGTAAGGGCCCTGATTACGACCATAATCTTTGCGGGGATATGGTGGCTGTGTACGAGAAAATCGAAAGAATATAAAGGTTTTGTATCCCTACTGACCAATATCCTAAAGTGAAAAAGGAGAGTTTCTTATGTTAAATTTTACAGTTGGCCCGGTATCATCCAGTGAAAGTGTTAGAGCAATTGGTGGCAGGCAGGTTCCCTATTTTAGGACGGCAGAATTTTCAGCCGTCATGAAAGAGAATGAACACCTGATGAAGTCCTTTGCCCAAGCTTCCGATGATGCCAGGGTTGTTTTTATAACAGGTTCCGGAACCGCTTCGATGGAAGCTTCTGTCATGAATTGCCTGACCCCAAAGGATAAGGTCTTGATCGTTAATGGCGGAACATTTGGTAAACGCTTTGTTCAAATTTGTCAGATCCATCAAATTCCTTATACAGAGATCATCCCTGAGCCCTATCATGGTATCAGTGAGGAGGATTTAAAGCCTTACCATGGTCAAGGTTACACCGCCTTCCTGGTTAATATTGATGAAACCTCCAAGGGTGTCCTCTATGATATCCACCTGATCAGCAATTTTTGCAAACAGAATGATTTATTTTTAATTGTAGATTCGATCAGTTCCTTCCTCTGTGATCCCTTGAACATGGCGGAGTTAGAAGTTGATATCCTCATAACCGGGTCGCAAAAGGCCCTGGCTTGCCCGCCAGGTATTTCCATCATAGTGCTTTCTGCCCGGGCCCTGGAGAGGGTGGAGGCCAGTCCGGTTAAGAGCTTGTATTTTGACCTTAAGAATGCCTTGAAAGATGGAGAGAGGGGGCAAACCCCTTTTACTCCTGCTGTCGGCATCTTACTCCAGATCAACCAGCGCTTAAAAGACATTGAGACAGAGGGAGGGGTAGAGGTCGAAATTCAAAAGATCAAAGCCCTTGCTAGGGACTTTAGAGAAAAAATTGCAGGCTTACCCTTTGAAATCGTTTCGAAATCCCTGCCAAACGCTGTAACCCCCCTCCACCCCCTAAAGGCATCTGCTTATGACGTCTTTCTCACCTTAAAGGACGAGTATAATATTTGGGTTTGTCCGAACGGTGGTGAGGAGGCTGAAAAAATCTTTAGGGTAGGACATATCGGGGCCTTGACTAAAGAGGATAATCAGACTTTAATAGATGCCTTATTGGATATGGAAAAGAGAGGCCTGATTTAGAAATAGCATGAAAAAGGTTATTACATATGGCACATATGACCTATTGCATTATGGTCACATTAGGCTGTTGGAAAGAGCAAAAGCCTTAGGCGATTACCTCATCGTTGGTGTAACCTCTGACGACTTTGATATGGTCAGGGGAAAAATCAATGTTAAGCAGTCTTTGGCGGAGAGGATGCAGGCCGTCCGAGATTTAGGGATAGCTGATGAGATTATCGTCGAAGAATATGAAGGTCAAAAAATTGATGATATCCGGCAAAAGGGTATCGATATTTTTACCGTGGGTTCAGACTGGAAGGGCTATTTTGACTACCTCAAAGAATATTGTGAAGTCGTTTACTTAGACCGGACGGAAGGGGTCTCAAGTTCTGAAATCCGAGAAAGTAATGACACCGTCCGCCTAGGTTTTATCGGCAGCAACGCCAACCGGATACTCAAAAAATACTACACAGAGAGCCAGCTGGTAAACGGAGCTAAAGTTGTAGGCCTTTATAACATGGGTAATCCAATAGAAGACATGGATGGGCAGATGAACCTATGTCATTCCATGGAGGCCTTACTGGATATCTGTGATGCTGTGTACATTGCGTCCAATCCTGACCAACATTACCAACACATTAAGGAAGCCCTGGTGAGGGGAAAACATGTTTTATGCGAGTCCCCCCTAACATTAAATCGACAGCAAAGCGTTGAATTATATCGCTTGGCAGAAGAAAAAAATCTAGTCCTGATGGATGCCATTAAGACGGCCTATGCAACGGCCTATAACAGACTTTATGTTATCGCTAAAAGCGGGCAGATAGGCCAGATTGTCTCAGTTGACGCGGTCTGCACCAGCCTTGCTGATACGAAAGATCTGGACAAGATGCTGGCAAATTCTTGGAATAGCATTTGCTCATGGGGACCCACTGCCCTGCTGCCTGTTTTTCAGCTGTTAGGGACAAACTACCAAAGCAAAAGCATTGCGACCTCCTATCTTGATAGAGATAAGAAATACGATGCCTTTACTCGGGTTAACTTTATTTACGATAATGCCATCGCCAGCATTACTGTAGGCAAGGGGGCTAAATCAGAAGGAGAATTGGTCATTTCCGGTACTAAGGGATACATTTACGTACCTGCTCCCTGGTGGAAAACCGACTATTTTGAAGTCCGTTTTGAAAAGCAGGAGGACAATAAGCGGTATTTCTACCAATTAAATGGTGAGGGTATAAGGTATGAAATCTTATCCTTTGTCAGAACCATCACGATGCATCGTAAAAATATGAATGTGACCAAAGAGATCTCTATAGCCATAGCTAAAATCATGGAGTCTTATTATCAAGACCCTGATAACACCGTCTTTAAGCTTGAAGAAGCTGGTAATAGAGAGGACCTTATCATACATGCTTAATAAGTTGGCTCTAAGAAATAGTTTTTTTGATTATAAGGATCAGGTAGAAAAGAGAGAGGAAAACATTTTCGATAAAATCGTTTTATGGTATGTCACTGTAGCTATTTTATCTCATTGTTTTCTACTTATAGCACCTGTTCTTACTTTTATTAGTTACACACCTATCTACCGTATTGAGTCTATTCTTGGAGCTGTAGGTGGGCTCATTCTTTTATATGATTTTTTTACCGAGCGGCTATGTTTTAAAGCAAAGTTTTCCGGTTGGCTCTATATTATGCTTTTTGCTGCTCTTATCTCATCTTTGAGAACCCTTAGTTTGGGCGTTAAAGAAAATATTTTTGATATAGCCTGGATGACCATCTATATAGCCCTTATCTACCCAGCCAGTCTCAGGATCAGTCCGGACCATTTAAAAAAGCATTTAAAAAGATTAAGCCTATCCATGCTGACCCTCTGGAGCATACCTTGCATCATCTCAATCTACCAGTTCGTCAAACTTATACAGTACAAGTATGTCGTAGATGTTAAATCAGCTGATAAGGCCTATGCCTTGCAGGGCTTTGTTAACAGGCGACTGTATGGAATTTTCAACCCTCTGAATCATGCGGCTATTGTTTCGAGCTTATGTCTCTTAATTGCTATCTTTTTTCTGATCAGTTATAGGGGCTATAAGAGGGGGATCTTTGTCTTTCTTGCACTTGTTTTTTACATACACATTTTGTTATCCGGTTCCAGGGGGGCGCTACTCTCTCTATATATTTGCCTCATAGCTGTGACCTCTCTCTATGGCTTTCACTCCCTCAAGGGAAGTTATACTTTAACGAACATCCTCAAAAAGTTAGCACTTGTCGCCTTGTCTGTTGCCCTATTCATGGGACTTAATGCTACGGTGAAACTGGGACTCATACAATTACCTAAGCTCACAAATAGTGACTGGAATTATAATTCGGAAGATCTTAGTTTTGATCGGGATGAAGACTTAAGAGGGGATATCAGCAACAATCGGACGAAAATCTGGCAAGACTATATCAGCCTGACCAAGGATATCAGCCTCTTTGGCCTATCTCCCGGCAATAGTTCGGCTTATATTATTAAAAACCACCCGGACCTCTATATCGTCCAATATGTCAAAGATAAGTTTCCCGCTAAATTTTACAATGGACTCATCTACCACACCCACAATGGCTACATGGAGGCTTTTGTTTCTAGCGGTTTTGTCGGAATCCTATCCGTCTTTATCTTTTTGATTTTAAGCTTCAAGAAGGTCTTACCTACCATCCTAAAAGGTTCCATGTCTAAAATAAACTTGTGCTTTCTCCTGATTGTCTTAATCGGTTTATTTTCAGCCGTCTACGAAAGAGAGTTGTTTTTTATTAATAACCCCATCGGCCTCCTATTCTGGTTCTCTGCCGGATTTTTAAACCATGATATTCAGGTCGCTTGCAAGAGAATTTAAAGAGTTTGTTTAGAAGAAAAGGTTTGGCGGTTTTTTGTGAGTTACCTCATCGTCAGTCTCTTGTCTCACAATAAGTTAATTGCTAAGTGGCT
>CAMYEY010000083.1 GCA_947254895.1 uncultured Clostridia bacterium | reverse complement strand
CGATATGGGGGTAACAATTTTTGCTGCCCTAGTCGCACTTTTCATACTATTCGAGGGGCACATATCCGCTTCATCTGTAAGCATTTTCAAGGAATCTTGGTTCCTCTACCCTCTTTTTGCCAGCCTTATTTTTTATTTCAGTGGCTTTTATGACCAGATGTGGGCCTTCGCCTCGACTACCCAATACCTAATGGTGGTCGCCGGCAGTTTAGCCCACACAGCCATCATGGTCCTGGTCCTGCAATTTTTGAACATGCGCCTGGCCTATGTTGTGTACAGCCTTTACTGGTTTATCTCCAGCTTCTTCCTCCTCCTCATTCGGGTTGGTTTTCGCTGGTATAGGCAGCAGCAGGTTAAAAGCCGGGAAAAGGTCAAGGCGAAAGACCACCAGATTAACGTCCTCATTGTTGGTGCCGGCCAAGCCGGATCCCAGCTAATCTCAGAGTTGCAGAACCGTCAGGTCTTGAGGAAACCGGTCGCTATTGTCGACGATAACCCCTTGACCCATACCTATAAAAACATGGGTGTGCCCGTTTTGGGAGACCGCTATGCTATCCCTAACTTGGTCAAGGAGTACCAGATTGACGAGATTATCCTAGCTATGCCCTCAGCCTCCAAAAGCACCCTCAAGGAGATCATCCAAATTTCCCATAAAACTCCCGCCCGTGTCAGGATTCTCCCCTACTTTGCCGGTGTCTTAAATCAAGAATACTCGGCTAAGTTAAGTGACCTGCGTGAGATTGAGATTGAGGACTTGCTCGGCCGCGAACCCGTCAAACTTGAAATGTCCGGCATAGAGGCCTACCTCAAAGGCAAATCCGTTTTGGTTACCGGCGGCGGTGGTTCAATCGGGTCAGAATTAGCCCGGCAAATCGCTAAATTTGAACCCAGCATCCTCCTGCTCTTTGATATGTACGAAAACAACGTCTATGAACTCCAGCAGGAACTTTTAGCCCGTTACGGCAAAAAACTCAACCTCCAGGTTCAAATCGGTTCAATCCGAGACAGGGCAAGGCTAGACCAGCTCTTTGCTACCTGGAAACCCAATGTTGTCTTTCACGCTGCCGCCCATAAGCACGTCCCCCTGATGCAGGATAGCCCGGAGGATGCCGTTAAAAACAACCTATTTGGCACCTACAATGTAGGAGATGCAGCCGGCCGCTACGGGGCAGAAAAGATGGTTTTAATTTCTACCGATAAGGCGGTCAACCCAACCAATGTCATGGGAGCAACCAAGCGTCTTGCCGAAATGGCCATGCTGGCCCTGAACAGCAAATATCCTGATACTGCCTTTACAGCCGTCCGTTTTGGTAACGTCCTTGGTTCTTCCGGGTCCGTTATCCCCTTGTTTCAAAAACAAATCAAGGAAGAACATCGGGTAACCGTAACCCACCCGGATATCCGCCGGTACTTTATGACTATACCCGAGGCCTCCCGCCTGGTTCTCCAGGCAGGTTCTTATGCTAAAAGCGGGGAAATCTTCGTCCTCGACATGGGGGAACCGGTCAAAATCCTCGACCTGGCCAAGGAGCTTATCCGCCTCTCTGGCTACGAACCGGATGTCGATATTCCTATCGAATTTATCGGCCTGAGACCAGGTGAAAAGATGTTTGAAGAACTTCACCTGGATAAAGAAGGCCTGGACGACACCGCCCATGAAAAGATTTTTACTCTTCAGCAAAACAAGGATGTAAAATCTCTCCAAAAGGAAGTCCAGTTCCTGCTCAATATCATTAGGATAAAGAGTCCTGACCTGGCAAATAGGACGGATGCCCTCCTCCAGGAAATTATCAGGTTAATTAGCAATAATAAGTGAATCTAGTACTCTTCCAGCAAGTCTTGGAAGATAGCTAAAAGTTTTTCGGCCAGCTGGTGGTAGTCGTGGTCTTGGGCTAATTGGTAGGCCCTGGCCCCCATAGACTTCAGCTGGTCTTTATCTAAGTTGTAAAAATAGGTCAGCCCCCAAGCGATCTTGGCTGCAGACTGGTCTTCTAATTCTATGCCACAAGAATACTTATCAATCAAAGAATAAGCCGTCTTGATCGTTGAAAAGATGGGTTTTTGGGCTGCTGCATATTCAAAAAGCTTATTAGGACTCACCCCATATTGGTTGAGTGTTACCTGGCGGGAATGGAGGAGGGTCAGGTCAGCCCGGTCCAAAATACCCGGCACATATTTTTTCTCCACCCTCCCCTTAAACTTGATATTGGACAGCTTGTAGCGGTCAACCATAGCCTGGAGATGGTCTCGCTCCGGGCCATCACCATAAATCAGGTAGATAAGGTCCGGCAGGGTCTCTGCCGTGAGTCTGGCCGCTTCGACCAGGAGGTTTAACTGGTAGATGTAGCGGATAGACCCGGTAAAGACCAACTTAAACTTATCCGGGTCCATAAGGTCCGGATCCCTTGCCGGGTAGTCCTGGAGTTCAGACTGGAACTCCGCCAGGTCTACCCCATTGTTAATTTGGTAAACTTTTTCCAGGTCAACCTTATCCTCCCAGCCTCTCCGCCTAATATAATCTGCTCCACCGGCCATGGTAAAGACCAGGCGGTCAGCCCGCCTATAAAGCCATTTTTCCAGCCTGTAAAGGATTTTGATCAGGATATTTTTATCGGTTAAATGGCTAAAATCCACAATCGAAAGGGGCCATAGGTCTCTCAGTTCTAGGACACAGGGGATCTTATGTCTTTTGGCATAATAGAGGTTTGTCAGGCAGGAAAAAGGAGATGGGGAGGACAGGTAGATCAAGTCAGGCTTTTGTCCCTGCCTGCCCAGCCTTTTGACGACCCTTAAGCTGTTCCAGGCAAACTGTAGCATGCTGACAACCCGCCGCCAGTTATTTTTTTGATAGGAGGTCGTGCGAACAAAGGAGTAGTCCACCCCATCTATCTCTCGCTCACTGACCAGCCGACCCGGTTCTCTCAGATTGAAATCGGTATTATGAATTTTACTGGCTGTCAAAATCTTAACCTGATGTCCAGCCTTAGCCCATTCACGGGCAAAATAATAGTGGCGGTTAAGGCCACCATAAGCCGGGGGTATAGCATAGTTGTTGATAATAAAGATCCGCATCCTTGTCCCTATCTAAAACAGCAGACTCACTATATAATAGAGTGAACCGTGCTGGGCTCGGTTTTTCCTTGCAATTATACTACAGAAACAGGAAGATTTATGACAGACAACTTATTTGCTTTTAAAAAGATAGAAGAATCCTATATCGCTGAGCTGGACAGCCAAGTCGCCATCTACCAGCATGAAAGACTGGGTACCAAGCTCCTCCACGTCCCCTGTGCAGACAATAACAAGGTCTTTAACATAGAATTTGTCACCCTACCTGAGGACGACAGCGGCGTGGCCCATATCTTAGAACACTCTGTCCTCTGCGGGTCAGAAAAATTTCCGGTCAAGGAGCCTTTCGTCAACCTCCTTAAAGGGTCCCTCAACACTTTTCTCAACGCTATGACTTTTTCGGACAAGACCATGTACCCCTTTGCCAGTCTTAACGAAAAAGATTTTATGGGTAGCCTGGATGTCTACTTGGATGCCGTCTTTGCCCCCAAGATCACCAGCGACCCCCTCATTTTAAAGCAAGAAGGCTGGCGGCTTGATGTCCTATCCGACCAAGACCAAGCTCACTTTAACGGGGTCGTCTACAATGAGATGAAAGGGGCCCTCTCCTCACCCGATGAGGAGTTAGACGAGCTTTGTTCCAAAGCCCTTTTTGATAACACCTACCGCTACAATTCAGGCGGAGACCCCCGGTCCATCCCTGATCTAAGCGACCGGCAATTTTTGGATTTCTACCGGCAAAACTACCATCCCGGTAATTGTTATATCTACCTCTACGGCAATATGCCCCTGGAACCGGTCCTCAAGGCAATTTCTGAAAAAATCGAAGTTTTTGAAGTCCGTCAAGATTTTTCAGACAATGTGCCTTGTAGCTCCTTAACCAAAGCCCAATACATCCGGTCGACCTATCCGGCCCAAGCAGGAAGTCCCCGCTATGGTCAGATCCAATGGGTCTATCCCAGGTCCAAGGCCCAAGAGGAGATTGCCACAGAGTATGCCCTCCAGCTAATTGCCCTCTCCCTCTTTAATATGGAGTCCTCCAAACTCCGCCAAAGGCTCTTAGACCGCAAAATCGCCCAAGAAATCTATGCCTACTCATCGACCGTTGGCTTCAACTGCTCCTTCTACCTCCAGTTATCCGGCCTGGCCGAGATGACCGGGCAAGAGCTTGAGAAAATCATTTTAGAAGAACTGGCTTACGCCCTTGACCACTATGAAAAAGATGTGTTTGCTGCGGCCTTTAACGCTCTATCCTTTAACCTCCGGGAGGGGGATAGCCAATCTACCCCCCAGGGCCTGATCCAAGGGATGTCCGCCATGATCAACTGGCCTTATGGGCGCAATCCGCTAAAAAGCTTGGCCTACGAACAACATCTGGCTAAGGTATCTGAATTTTTAGAATCCGGCCAACTGGTCGACCTAGCCAGATCCTACATTTTAGAAAATCCCCATAGGGCGACAGCCATTATCGACCCGGACCCGGCCGAAGCCGACCGACGTCAGGCCGAGGAAGACCGGAGGGCGCAAAGACTCCTAGCCGGTCTAAGCCCCCAAGAAAAGGCTGACCTTTACAAGCAAAATCAGGAACTCCAGGAAAAGCAGACCCGAGAAGATTCAGCCGAGGCCCTAGCCTCCCTGCCCAAGCTGACCCGAAAAGACCTAGCCCCCAAGCACAGCTACCAGGCTATCGAAGAGGGACAACTTGATCTGACCCGGTCAAGCCTGCTTTCCATTGACCAAGGAGTCTCCTCAAGCTCAGCCTTTTCCGCTTCTGTTCGGTCGAACAGAGAAGACCAGGTCCCCCTCCTCCGCTACTTAGGAAACAGCCGAGGGGTCATCTACCTGGCCTATCAATTTGACCTAGACTTTAGCTCTGACGATGATATTTTCACCAACAGCCTCTTACCGGATATCTTGGGCTACATCTCAACTGAAAACTATTCCTATCAGGAATTGACCAACTTTAGCCTGGCTAACACGGGTGGGATTAGCATCTCGCTCAATTCAAACGATAACCGTCAGTATTTTGAAATCAAGGTCAAACTCTTAGCCGGCCAGATCGACCAAGGGTTAAGACTCCTGGAAGAAATCCTCACCAGGTCTCGGATAAGGGCTAATAAGGAAAGAATCGAAAGTCTCTTAAAATCCTCTTATAGCAGGCTGCGCCAGGACTTGGCCGATTCCGGCATTGGTTACGCCCGAAAAAGGCTCAAGGCTTATATAGATCCATCAGGAATTTTTGACGAATATAATTCAGGCATCAGTGCCTATCAAAAACTCGCCCACCTGGTTGAAAACTGGGAAACAGAGTCTGATCAGCTTGTCCAAGACTTGGAGGAAAAACTCAAAAAGCTGGTCAGCAGGGATAAACTCACCCTCTTTTATGCCGGCCAAGAGGAGGACTGGCCCTTGATTGAAAAACAGTTAGCCCAGGCCATCAGCCGGCTCCCCTTAAGCCAAACCGGTCCGGAACAAAACTACACTTGGCAAGCCTTAGGTAACCTCCAAGAGGCCTTTATCATCCCTTCTGATGTCCAATATGTGGTAGCCGGAAATAGGTTGACAGACCTTGATCCGGACTGGCAATTCTCCGGTGTCAACCACCTCTTAAGGCAGATCGTCAATACGGACTACCTCTGGAACCGGGTACGAGTCAAGGGTGGGGCCTACGGCTGCAGTATGAGCCTGGACCGGAGCGGTAATCTGATGATTGCCAGCTACCGTGACCCTGAATGTCAAAAAACCTATGAGGCCTACCAGGGTCTAGCCAGCTATCTGGAGACCTTAGACCTTAGCCGGGACAACCTGACCACCTACCTGATCGGGGCCCTAGCTGGCCTCGACCAGCCCATGTCTTTCCCAACGGCCGCCAACACGGCCAAAATCTGGTATGATCGGGGAATTAGCCTGGACCGCCTCCAG
>CAMYEY010000082.1 GCA_947254895.1 uncultured Clostridia bacterium | reverse complement strand
GGCTTATACCATTTGTTTTGTTGTTCCACTAGCAGTGTGGGCAGAAGAAACTCCGAAAATAGGCCAGGGACAAACAAAAGAAGAGGGAGCCGGTGTAAAGAATGATAGTCAAAAATCAGAAGTTGTTTATGCTAGCCTTGACGGAGTAGGTCGGGTAAAAGATGTCTACATCGTTAATAGTTTTTCTGGGAATCTTTCGGGCCAAGTAGACGATTTTGGAAAATATTCTGAGCTGGAAGCCCTATCCCTAAATGGAAGTGTCCAACAAGGTTCAGGAGACTTGGTAAAAGTCCAACCTGTTGGTAAAAATTTTTACTACAAGGGTAAATTGAAGGAGACAGATTTACCCTGGATTATTACACTTAGTCATAAGCTAAATGGAAAAGAGGTTAGCCCGACTGAGATTGGTGGAGCCGATGGAGACTGGCAATATTCAATAGAAATCAAGTCTAATCCAGCTTTTGATGATCAATCAGAGGGTAATGTATGGGCTCGTAACCTTATGCTTCAAATAACTTGCAGTCTGTCAGATGCTGTTGTCTCTCACTTGGAGTCTGAGCATGGCATGATTGCAGAGGTCGGCAGTAATAAATTGGTGACCTTTATTTGCTTGCCCAGCACAGAGACAAAGCATTTTACGATAGAGGGTCAGGTTCATGACTTTAGCATGCCTGCTATCCAGATAGCAGCATCCAATTTTTCTATGGATAATTTTCAGTTTAATTTGCCTGATTTAGCCAATAATAAAGAATTAAAGGCCTTACAGGATGCAACTAAACTTTTATCTGATGGTAGTAGTTCGTTGTTTTCGGGCCTCAATCAGCTGAATCAGGGAGCCGGCCAATTACAGGCCGGTTTAAGTAGGGTAGAGGGTGCTGGTCAGGAATTGTTAAAAGGTGGAGAAGGTCTTGCCGAAGGCTTAAATAAGTATTTATCGGGAGTCAATCGCTTAGCTAGTAACGGTTCAGAGTTGGTAACAGGTGCAGTTAAGCTTAATGAAGCCGCTTCTAGTATACAGCAGGGTCTTGCAGCTTTAGCCCTCCAGGGACCTGAGTTACTAGCGGGGTCGTCCGCAATTCAGAATGGAATTGCTGCTGTGGCTGCCGGTCTTAGTCCGGATAAGCTTGCTACTTTAGGCCAGGTCAGGGAAAAACTTCAAGGCTTGCCGGGACAGTTGGAAAGCTTTAAAGAAAAATTTACCCAGCTATACGGAGGTGTGGGGGATCTGAATATGGCTCTGGATCAGCTTATTCAGGGGCTTTATAGCTATCAATCTCACCTCACGAGCGCAGCTGCAATAAGAGAGTTGGGCCTGGAGGGGACTGATTTAAGTACTAATCCTGAGGCTTTGCAAGTCTTAGGTTACCTAGATAAACTTGGTGGCCAGCTCTCACCGATGATTTCGACTCTAGAAGCTATTAAAAGTCAGTTGGGGGCTATCCTGGACCCATCTCTTCAGGGGGTTATGCTGGAGACTCTAAATCAGTTAGGGCAGCTTTCCCAGTTAAGTGGATTACTCGATGGTTTAACTGAATTAACCAATGGTATAGATCAGTTAAATGCTAACTATATGCAATTTCATTCCGGGCTTTCCCAATACATTAACGGTTTAATGAAAATTAATGACGGCTTTTATAATACGAACTCCACCGAGAACTTCTATACAGGTTTGGCTCGCTACCTCTATGGTGTCAACAGCTATACGGATGGTGCCAATGAATTGAATGCTAATTCACCTCAGTTACTCTCGGGTTTTGGACAATACCTAGATGGTACTAGCCAGTATGTGTCTGGAATACAACAATGGGCAGGTGGCTATTCAGGTCTTTCCCAGGGGCTTTCTCAAGTGACTTCTGGAGCCCAGGAACTCGCCTCGGGTAATGAAAGACTTCATTCAGAGACAAGTATGATGGATGATAAGATGGCTGATATGATTGAAAGTGCTTTGGCCGATTATAAAGGAGATGAGCATATACCTTCTTTTGCTTCAGAGAAAAACCAAGATCCTAACCATATCCAATTTGTTCTGGTGGGAGAGGCCATAACCAGTCCTAAGGAGCATAAGTCAGAGACAAGGCCCGTAGAGCAATCTGCTCCTAAAGATGTATGGCAGAGGTTCCTAGACCTTTTTAATTGATCGATAAGACGGTAAAAATGGGTATAACAAAAGGGCCGGATGATCTTTCCGGCCCTTTTGTTATACTATATCACTGGAATCATTCCTAGATTCTCAGTAAGAAGTGAGCAATATTGAAATACAAGATTAAGCCCATCGCATCGACAATCGTTGTGATTAGGGGGGCAGCCATCATGGCTGGGTCGAAGCCCAGAGCCTTTGCGATCAGGGGGAGAGTGCCGGCTATGAACTTTGCGAGGATGACTACTGCAAAGAGGGCTAGGGAGACGGTCAAGGCCAGAACCATTGATTGTCCGTTGAGAAAATAAATTCTGAGAAAGTTTACCAGGCTGAGGATGCTACCAACAATCACACCAATAGAGAATTCACGCCAAATGATCCGAATTATATCTGATAGCTTAGCCTCACCTAGTGCTATGGCCCTGATGAGCAAGCTGGATGTTTGCGAGCCGGCATTACCTCCGGTATCCGTTAACATAGGGATAAAACTAACCAAGGCGGGGATAGCAACAAAAGCATGCTCATAGGTTGATAAAATTTCACCGTTGACCATACCGGAAATCATCAATACGAGGAGCCAAAGGACCCGGTGCCTGGCATTTTCCCAGACACCAACCTCAAAGTAGGATTTTTCTGTAGGCTGAACAGCAGCCATGATCGCCATATCTTCTGAAGTTTCTTGGTTAAGGGTGGTCATGGCGTCATCGACGGTAATGATACCGACAAGACGGTTTTCTGAATCAACAACTGGTAGGGCAAGGAAATCGTAACGGTCAAGCATCCTGGTTGCATACTCTTGATCATCTACAGTATGGGCACAGATGACATTTTCCGTCATAATATCTGCTATTAATTGTTCATCCTTTGCTGTGAGAATTTCCTGGATCGTTAAAACACCTTCCAAAATCAAGTCCGAAGAGGTGACATAGCACGTGTATATGCTTTCCATCCTTGGATCAGAATGCCTCAATTTAAAGATAGCCTCTTTTATGGTCATGCTGGAGGTTAAACGCATATACTCTGTAGTCATGATGGAGCCGGCTGACTCATCAGGATATTGCAAGAGTTGGTTGATCAGCTTCCGTCTTTCAGGCTTGGTGTTTTTTAGTAATCTCTTAGCCACACTTGCGGGGATTTCGTCCAAAAGATCCGCATAGTCATCGTTATAGAGACCGGAAACGATATCCTCTATTTCCTTATCTGTATAGGAGTTTATGAGGTTAATTTGGTTATCTTGGTCAAGATAAGAGAAGACGTCAGCTCCTTCAGTCTTGGGCAACATCCGAAAAATGATAGAGGCTTCCTTAGATGAACATTCGTTGATAAACTCAGCGATATCAACTTCATTTAAGTCTTGTAGCTTCTCTTTGAGAGCTCGAAAATTTTGTTGTTCGAGTAAATCATCAAGTTCTTTACGGACTTCTAAGTAGTTTGTCAATGACATATCTGTTTTCTGTAGGATGAAGAGGAATAACAGTTATCAGTCGATAATGATATAGCTTATAACACTATGCTAAAGAAAGAGTTACTGCAACAAGGTATATGATCATCGCTTTGTTTGTTCAAACTGTGATTTTCCACGTTCAGTCCCCCTTCCTTATGAATTATCGTGTTGGATAAAAGTAACTTGCTATGTTAAAAGCTTTGAGTGTCCTCATCTAGACGGAATAAGTTTTGTTCTCAGCCATTCCATCCAACATTTGTTATTATACATATTTTTCATAAACATGTTAAGGGTGCTCGTGATCTCAAGGGTTGGTATAGTAAATGTGTGTACTTTAGATAAAATGACAACTTTTTTAGAAAGTTCCTATTAATTTCTTGATAATGTAGAGCATCTGTTATAATAAAAAATTGTTTGTAGAAATGATTTTGATAAAAATCGCTATATATTAAGGGTGATAGGAGGGTGACTCGTGGGTTTGTTAGAAACTATCCATGAACCTTTGGATCTAAAAAGACTTCGATTTGACCAGTTAAGAGACCTGGCAGAAGAGATTCGTCAGCGTTTGCTGGATGTAACTTCGAAAAATGGTGGGCACCTGGCTTCAAACTTAGGTGTTATTGAGCTTACTATAGCTATGCACTATGTTTTTGATCTCCCAAAAGATAAATTAATTTTCGATGTTGGTCACCAGTCTTATGTCCACAAGCTTCTAACCGGTAGGCAGGATGATTTTGATAGCCTTAGGCGGTTTGGTGGGCTAAGTGGCTTTCCTAAAAGGGAAGAAAGTATTTACGATTGCTTTGATACAGGCCATGCGGGAACGGCTATATCAGCAGCTATGGGGTTTGCTGCAGCTAGAGATTTGTCGGGAAAGGATGAGCAAGTAGTAGCTTTAATAGGTGATGGAACCATGAGCGTTGGCATGACCTATGAAGCCTTAAACCAGGTTGGGGCTGCACAGAGTAAATTGGTCATCATTCTCAATGACAATAACATGTTTATCTCGCAACATGTTGGAGCAATGTCTAATTATTTGAATAAAATAAGGAGCAAGCCGAGCTATGAGAGTAAAAAACATAAACTAAGAGATTTTTTACTGCGAATTCCGCTTGTCGGTAAACCCTTATATAAATTAGCGGATAAGGTGAAAGGTATCCTTAAGGCTATCTGGGTACCAGGTCTCTTATTTGAAGAACTCGGGATCACCTATTTAGGGCCAGTAGATGGGCATGATATCAAAGCCTGTATTGATTTGCTTGAACAGGCTAAACAGAGGTCCGGACCTGTTCTGGTTCACGTTGTCACCCAGAAAGGTAGGGGCTATGCCTCAGCAGAAAAAAATCCGGCTTTTTTCCACGGTGTTGGACCTTTCGATAAGTTAACAGGGAAGACTCTTAAATCCGGTAAAAGCCTTAGTTATTCCCATGTTTTTGCTGATACCATCTACCGTCTAGCGGACCGAGACCCTAAGATTGTTGGTGTTACAGCGGCCATGGAACATGGGACTGGCCTTGATCGACTGGGGGAGGCCTTTCCGGATAGACTATTTGATGTTGGAATCGCCGAGCAGCATGCTGTAACCTTTGCAGCAGGCTTGGCTTTAGCTGGACTCAAACCCGTGATTTCTATGTACTCTACCTTTTATCAAAGAGCTTTTGACCAGGTGCTACATGATGTATGTTTGCAAAATGCCCCTGTTGTTATGGTTGTTGACCGTGCAGGCTTGGTTGGAGAAGATGGGCCGACCCATCATGGTATTTTTGATATTTCGTTTTTACGGTCTATTCCTAATCTGATCATGCTGAGTCCGAAGGATGAAAATGAACTTCAGCACATGCTCTATTCTGCTATCCGCTATGAGAAGCCTGTGACTATCCGCTTTCCAAAGGCATCCGTCATAAATCCAAACTTAGATGCTGATTTCCGTTATATTCCGCCGGGGAAAGCAGAGCTTATCAAGTCTGGATCGGACCTTACCCTTATTGCTTTTGGTCCTTTAGTTGGCCTTTGTCAAGCTGCAGCCAATACGTTAGCCAGTCAGGGGATAGATGCCGGCCTCATTAATTTAAGGTCGCTCAATCCCTTGGACCATGACTTGCTTCTAGGAGAACTCAAGAAAACCAAGCGGGCGGTGGTTGTGGAAGATCATGTGCTTATGGGAGGGGTGGGTAGTGCTATCCTGGAATATTTGTCTGATGCAGGGCTTAGCGGTGTCGTCGTCAAAAGGATAGGATTCCATAACTATGTAGAGCATGGAGATTTAAAATCGCTTTATCAGAAGTACGGTATTACAGAGAGGCAGATAGTGATTGAGGCCAAATCGCTTTTGACTTAGCCTTATAAAAGTTTATAAAAACAAGAAAAAACCCTGAAAGATTGATACTTCAGGGCTTTTTCTTGTCTGGAGCCTGAGGTGGGAATTGAACCCACGACCTATTCATTACGAGTGAATTGCTCTACCCCTGAGCCACTCAGGCA
>CAMYEY010000081.1 GCA_947254895.1 uncultured Clostridia bacterium | reverse complement strand
GGTGACCACCTATCCATGTACAATGTTAACTGTTCAATCCCTAAAACACTGGTCCGTGACCTGATCAACTATGAAGCTAAAAGATATCTACGTTTAGACCTCAATAAGGGTTATAACTCAGAGATTGCTAAACTCCTTTTGGATATTCTAGAAACGCCGGTCAGCCCTGAACTTTTACCAAGCGAAAAAGGGCAAATCCAACAAAAAACCGAAGATATCATCGGCCCCTATATTCTCCACGATTTCTTTATCTACCATTTCATCAAATACCGGTTCCATCCGAGAAAAATTCTCTTTTTAGCTGAACAAACCTTCGCCGGAGAGTACGATCGGGCAACCATTCTCCACTGGCTACGCTTATTTTTAAAAAGATTTTTTAACAACCAATTTAAGCGATCTGCCATGCCGGACGGACCTGCTATATCCAGCTTATCTTTTTCACCACGAGGAAGTTGGCAGATGCCTTCGGATGTCCAAGCTAAATTATGGTTAGAAGACCTGCCCAAGGCCTAATTGTGAAAAGCTCATTTTAAGAAAAGGAGAATAGACCGTGCCGGAGCTACCAGAAGTAGAAACCATCCGCCGTTCTTTGTTAGAAAAGATCGACCGTGAGATTATCAAAGAAATAATCAGCTATCATCCTGACGTCTTAATGAATGTTGACCATTTCAAGCTAAAAAACTGGCAAATTCAAGGAATTAGGCGGCGGGGTAAATATCTTTTATTCGATCTGGAACAGTTAAAAAATAAAATACCGATGACCATGCTGGTCCACCTCCGCATGACCGGTAAATTAATTCTCCATGAAAAAGTAGAAAATCCGGCCAAGCACACCCATGTCCGTTTTCTTTTAGCCGGAGGAGGCTGTCTGGACTTTAACGATATCCGACGTTTCGGCCGAGTCAAACTCTTTAAACCGGGCCATGAACTATCTGACCAAGGACTGGCAAGCTTGGGACCTGAGCCCCTATCAGAAGATTTTACCGGAGATTACCTCTATAAAATCTGTAAGCGTTTTGCCAGGAGTACTATCAAAGGGCTCCTCTTGAATCAAAAGGCCATCGCCGGCTTAGGCAATATTTATGCTGACGAAAGTCTCTTTAGGGCCAAGATCAGACCAAGCCGTTTATCCGGTCAAATTTCTCAGGCCAGACTAAATCTACTAGCCAAGGTAATTAAGGATGTCCTGAGCGAGGCCATCGGCCACCGGGGAACTTCCTTCCGCGACTATGTCGATGGGTTGGGTAACAAGGGATTTTTCCAGCTCAAACTAGCCGTCTATCAAAAAACGGGCCAAGCCTGTCCTCACTGTGGCAGACCGATTGAGCGGACTAAAATAGCAGGTCGTTCAACCCACTTCTGCCCTCATTGCCAAACTTAAAAGGACTTACGACCGGTAAGGAGCAATCTCAATCCAATAACCGTCAGGGTCTTCGATAAAATAGACACCCATGCTTTCATTTTCCAGACAAACAACACCCATCTTACGATGAAAATCGAGAGCTTTTTCATAGTCATCAACCCTAAAGCAAAGGTGGATTTCATTATCTGAAAGATCATATGGTTCTTTGCGGTCCCTGAGCCAAGTAATTTCAAGCTCAAAACTTTCATTAAAGTCGACATAATATACCAGGATATATGAACCGTCATCAGCTTCTTTCCGACGCTTTTCTTTTAAGCTGAGGGCTTCTCGATAAAATTTATCGCTTTTTTCTAAATCCATGCTGTTTATATTCATATGAACCATTTCAAAACGCATAGCTTACTCCTCTCCTAAGTAAAAAACTTAAGTTTTTCCTAAATTTAGCCAAAAGTCCTTAGAGGCATTATAGTAAACTTCCCAAGTTTTTAAAATTTGGTAGAATACTATTATGCATAAGGAACACAGAGAAAAACACCATAAAGTGAAGAGTAAACCGAGCCAAGTTCCAAAACTATCTAAGGCCTATACTGATGTCTTCAGAGCCTCTGTTGATAAAAGAGCTTACGCTATAAAAATCCCCGGCTTGATCCGGCTAGCCTTTGTCTCCCTTTTAATAATCGCTATCATCGCCTTAAATTTTATCTTTGCTTCCTTTCTCAGCCAGTCTTATCTGTACCTCTTTACAGCCCTCAAATTTATTTCTCTGATTTTCGTCCTCTTTGTCATCCATAAAGACCGCAACACTTCCTATGTCCTCGCTTGGACTATTATTATCCTCGCAGTACCTGTGGCAGGCTTTCTTTTTTACCTTCTTTGGGGTAGACAATCCCGCTTTAAAAAAGACCGTCTCCGTTATTCTAAAATTGAGGAAGACCTTGCCCCTTATATTGATCCAAGAAAAGCTGACTATGCCGACTTGGTTAAGAAATACCCGGACCATAAGCTCCAGGCAAGTTTTCTCGTTAATTCGGGTTTTCCCGTCTATAGCAATACAAAGTGTAAGTATTATAGCCTAGGTGAACAAAAGTTTGTCGATATGTTTATCGACCTCAAACAAGCTAAAAAATTTATTTTTATCGAATACTTTATCCTGGCAGATGGTATTATTTGGCAACATATTGAAGATATTTTAATTGAAAAAGCCAGTCAGGGCGTTGATGTTCGCCTACTCTTTGACGACTTTGGCAGCATCATTAAAGCCCCTAATGACCTGATCCGTAAACTCCGGTCCCACAATATCAAAGTCTATAATTTTAATCCCGTTGCCCGCTATATTGCTAAGCTCTATATCAATTATCGTAACCACCAAAAGTGCTGTATTATCGATGGTAATATCGCCTATACCGGTGGAACCAATGTAGCAGACGAATATGCCAACCTCTACCCTCGTTTTGGTCATTGGAAAGATACGGCAATCAAGCTAGAAGGCGATGCCGTTTGGGGTCTGACCACCATGTTTTTAACTATATGGCAGGCAGAGTCCAGGGTTTTTGAGACAGATGTTACCCCCTACATGCCTGACTTTAACCGGGTAAACCTAGCTTCAGCAGACCAATCCTTTTTTATCCCCTATTGGGATAGCCCCCTCAATAATCCTAAAAATCCGGCCGAGGAAATTTACCGGTCCATCATCAATACTGCTCGTGAACGACTCTACATATGCACCCCCTACTTTATAGTCGATGACTCCATGATCCGAGATATCTGCCGAGCGGCAGAATCAGGTGTAGATGTCCGCCTCATTACCCCTGGCAAGCCGGATAAGTGGTATGCCTATGTGGTAACCCAGTCAAATTACGATAAACTTTTAGAGTCCGGTGTGAAGGTCTTTGAATACACACCCGGCTTTATCCATGCTAAAACCATTTTGGCAGATGGCAGTCATGCTGTAACCGGTTGCGTCAATTTCGACTACAGGTCCTTCCACCTCCATTTTGAAAACTCCGTCTATATTTGTGGCGGTAGCGTAATCCAGGATATAGATGAGGATTTTTCAAAAACCTTTAAGATTTCAAACCAAGTAAAGTTGGAAAAATGGCGACAGAGATCTATTTTCAGAAAAATGCTTGAAGCATTTATGCGCATCTTTTCCCCCCTCCTCTAGTCAGTCTTTTGCTTTCTCTTTAAAAAAGAAAAGCTAAAAGCTGCTCTCCCTTTTTCTCTCATCTCCCAGGTCCCCCATTAAAGACTTTTTAACATTATTATAAAATTCTATAAAGTATATTATTCAAGTAAGTTTTTATCTTATTAACATTAATTCACCAAGTTATTAACATTATTTGACTGAATATATGGGTTTTAAACACGATTTAAGAAAATTATTAACATTATTAACATTTTTCTAGTCGCATTTTTTTGTGAACATTAATATTATTTTTCCTGTTTTTCCTGCATTTTTACAACTTTCAGATCAAGATATTATTTGTTAGTATAAGTAAAATTATTAAAGATGAGTGTCAGTTTAATTGCTGTTTTAAATCAGGAGGAGCTATGCAAGCAATGCAAAAACAAGATGTGGAGGCGGTCTGGCAGGAAGTTTGCGATAAATATTTAGAAAAAGAATTGCCAACCCTCACCTACACAACATGGATTAAACCTATTAATCCCTTTCTCTACGATGAAAGAACCTTTATTCTATCCGTTCCCAACGAGATCTCCCGTGATTTTGTCATTCAATATAAAGATATGATTGCTAATGCCCTAGCTCTTGTCTGTCAAAGACAATTTGATATTCGAATAGAGGTCAATTATCAAGATAGGCCCATGGTAAGTCAAAACAATATCCTCAATAAAAGGACAGATAACAAGGACAAAAGTAAAATTGATAGCCTTAACCCGGACTATACCTTTGATACTTTTGTTGTTGGATCGGGTAACCGTTTTGCCCATGCTGCCTGTGTCGCTGTAGCCAGTATGCAAAATTCAACAAACTACAACCCCCTCTTTTTATATGGGGGATCCGGACTTGGGAAAACCCATTTAATGCATGCTATTGGAAATTTTGTTCTTAAAGAATTTCCGGAGAAAAACGTAGTTTATGTAAATTCAGAAAATTTTATCAATGAATTTATCGAAGCAATCAGACTAAAAGAATTTGAACCCTTTAGATCAAAATATCGAATGACAGATCTACTCCTCATTGATGATATTCAATTTATTGAGGGTAAAGAGAGGATGCAGGAAGAATTCTTTCACACCTTTAATGCCCTCTTTGAAGCCGGAAAACATATTGTGATGACCTGTGATAAACCTCCACAGTCCCTTGTCACCCTAGAAGAACGTCTTAAAACACGATTTTCTTCAGGCATTACGATTGACATCAATCCACCGGATTATGAGACAAGAAAAGCTATTCTCCTCCAATTAGCCCAAACTCACCGGGTAGATTGGCCTGATGAAGTCTTTGACTATATAGCAAACCATATTTCATCTAATATTAGAGAATTAGAAGGTGCCTTTAAAACCATCTATGCCTACTCCATGCTTGGAGGAGGCATTAACCTTGAAACAACCAGAAAGGCCTTAAAAGACCAAATTGACCCTGATTGCGTCAAGAGTCTTTCAAGCGAATTAATTATGAATGTAACTTCTAATTTTTATAACGTAACCATAGATGACCTAAAATCTAAAAAACGATCAGCAGATATTGTTATTCCAAGACAAATAGCCATGTTTTTGTGTCGAAACCTACTAAATTTAACCTATAAGGATATAGGAAGAGATTTTGGTAATAAAAACCATGCAACTGTTATGCATGCCTGCGATAAAATAAAAGAAGAAATCGACTCTAATTTAGAGCTTGAAAAGGCTGTAAAAGAGATTAAATTGAGACTCAGTCCCAATTAACCTTTCCACAATTTTATCATCATTTGTGGAAAAACTGATGTTAATAAAAAAAATATTTTGTTGATAAAAAATAAAATGTGAAAACTGTGATTCTAAGAAAAGTTATCCATAAGCTCTCAACAGAGATATTGACAGGGTAAGAGACCTTTGGTAGCAGATAAAAAGAAGCTTTTCAACACTATCAACAGCCTATAAGAAGATGATGAAGATTATTTAAGTTATATAGTATACTGTTTGTTAGAAGCAAAAGATTTTTCACAAGGACCTAACAAACAGGAGTATCAAGAAAGGAAAAAATTATGCACTTTACTTGCTCACAAAGCTTATTAAATGAAGCCATATCAATGTCACAGAGGGCTATTAGTCCCCGCTCACCTCAAGCAATCCTGGAAGGTCTCCTATTTGAAGCAGAAGATGATACACTTACGCTGACAGGTTATAATTTAGAAACTGGGATAGAATGTAAATTAGATGCAGATGTTTTGGCACCGGGCCGTCTTGTTTTTGATAGCAGGATGATCGGTGATATCGTCAAAAAGTTACCAGAAGACCTGGTTAATTTTGAAGTGGATGATCAACTGAGAGTTACCATTAAATCTGGCCTTGCAGAATTTAAAATTAATGGCTTACAGGCTGATGATTATCCTAAAATTCCCTTGGTCGAGGCAGATAAAAAAATTGAAATTAACCAGGGAAAATTAAAAGAAATGATTCAGCAGACTATTTTTGCTGCTAGCAAGGACGATAATCGGCCTATGATGTCCGGAATTATTTTTAAAGCAGATGGCCGTCAACTGGAATTAGCCGCAATTGACGGTTTTCGAATTGCAATCCGTCGAGAAGAGCTAGATGCTGATGTTGAAGCAACTTCTTTTGTTGTACCGGCCAAGGCCTTAAACGAACTTCAAGCCATCCTTAATAACTGTCTCTTATACACATCTGACGCTGCCGACGATTCGCCACCGGT
>CAMYEY010000080.1 GCA_947254895.1 uncultured Clostridia bacterium | reverse complement strand
CCGGCCAAGGCCCCGGAAAGCATCATAACCAGTAAAATCTTTCGCTTAACATTGATGCCAGCATAGCGAGCAGCCTGGCGGTTTAAGCCAATTGCTGTAATCTCCAGTCCCTGACTAGTTCTCTGCACAAAAAAGCGCATGAACAAGGCAACTAGGATAGCAACAAGGAACAACAAGGGAAGTCTCAGCTTATAGGGGCCCATTTCTACATCCAACAAGGTCAGCCGAGCCTGGTCCCCTATTACCTTGGACTGGCGGCTAACAGGGTCAACATAACGGGTATTGATAAAAAAACTAACGACATACTGAAAGATATAATTCAGCATGATAGAAGACACAACCTCATTGATATTGAAACGAACTTTAAGCCAACTGATCAGGAGACCAACTAAGCCACCGACAACCATCCCTATGATAACAACCAAGGGCTTCGCGATATATGGGCTCATACCAGTAGCATAGCCAACTGTAATAGTGGCCAGGAAACCTGCCAGCAACATTTGTCCGGCTACACCGATATTAAAAATCCCCCCTTTTAAGGCTATAGCAACAGCTAGGGCAGCAAAAAGCATAGGGGTCATTTTATCTAAGGTTTCCATCAGGTCTGTAATCTGTCCCTGATAGGAAGCATAATTCTCTTTGGCTAAGACTCCTGCCCCCTGGAGGAGACCTTTAAAGGCCAAGAGCGGGTTTTGTCCTAAACCTAAGATGATTAAGGCAGAAACCAATAAGCTGCAAATGACAGCAAAGACCGGTACTGTTATAAACTGATAGCGGTGGTGGCCCAATAAATACAAGTAGGGGTTAGCCCGCCTTTTTGCTTTACTTTTCATCTTGTCTTACCCCCATCATAGCCTCGCCTATTTCTTCCCTGCTGATCTCGGCAGAATCTGCAATTCTTTGAATTTGTCCGTTATAGATGACTCCGATCCGGTCAGAACATGCCATAATTTCATCCAGCTCTAAAGAAATAAGAAGGACTGCTTTATTACGTCTAGATTCAGCGATAATTTTCTTACGCATAAACTGGGTTGCCCCAATATCCAGTCCTCTCGTGGGCTGAACAAAGATCAACAAGTCAGAAGCTAAGTCAATTTCTCGGGCCACTATAGCCTTCTGCTGGTTGCCCCCACTCATCGACCTGACTATTGTATCCTTCCCCTGTCCGGACCTGATGTCATATTCCTTGATAAGTTGGTCTGCATGATCTTGGAAAATTCTCTCCTGTAAGACTCCCCCCTTAGCAAAGGGCTCTGTGTAGTAAGACTTAAGGGCCAGGTTTTTAGCCAGAGGTAAATCTAAAATCAGGCCGTAGCTTTGCCTATCTTCAGGTATATAAGAGATACCGGCCTCAATCCTTTGACGGACAGAAAGCTTGGTGATATCCTGCCCTTTATAAAAAATCTGGCCGCTATCAACGGGTAAGAGGCCAGCAATGGCATCGGCAATCTCCATCTGTCCATTCCCTGCGACACCGGACAAGGAAAAAATTTCACCGGCGCGGATGCTAAAAGATACTTTATGGACAATCTCTACTCCAAAGTCATTTTTAAGGACGAGGTCCTTGACTTCTAGAATCTTCTCCCTTACTTGGGCCGGATTTTTTTCCAGCTTCAAGGACACATGTCCCCCTACCATAAGGTTAGCCATCTCCTGGGTACTACGATCAGCTACATCCATAAGGTCGATCAAATGACCATTTCGTAGAATAGCACAGCGGTCAGCGACTTTTTTGATCTCGTCCAACTTATGGCTAATCAAAATGATTGTCTTTCCATCTGATTTAAGCTTCAAAATTATATCCAAGAGAAAATCTATCTCTTGTGGTGTCAACATGGCTGTCGGCTCATCAAAGATCAGGATATCTGCTTTACGGTAGAGCATTTTTAGAATTTCTACCCTTTGTCTAGTTGAAACATTGATATCCTCAATGAGGTCCGTTGGATTTACATTGAGACCATACCTTACTGACAATTCTTTAATTTCTTGATTGGTTTTTTTGAGGTCTACCAAGGGTAAGCCGCAAACTTTTTTCTCGGGCTCAATCCCTAAAACTATATTTTCAGTAATTGTAAAATTCTCAACTAATTTAAAGTGTTGGTGAACCATACCTATAGAGAGTTCTGAGGCATGGCTAGGTGACTTTATTTTTGTTCTTTGCCCTCTGATATAAATTTCCCCTTCATCCGGCTCATACATACCGAATAGGATGCTCATGAGGGTTGACTTACCGGCCCCGTTTTCACCTAACAGGGCAAAAACTTCACCTTCTTTGATGCCAAAACTGATATCGTTATTGGCAATGATTCCGGGAAAACGCTTGGTGATATGGCGAAATTCAACAATATACTCACTGGCCTCTGCCATAGCTGTCTCCTCTTATCCTGTTGCTAAGATAACTTTGTTTTAAACCCAAGGACCTGCATAATTGCAGGTCCTTGAAAATCTTTCTTGATGTATTTTTCTTAAAGTCCCGGGAAGTTTTCCACAGTTTCTTGGCTGAAGTTGGACGGGGGCACTATGCTGCCACCCTTAAGACCCTCTAAAGCTTCATCCAGTTTTTTAATAGTTTCTTCTGAAAGTTGTTGACGGCCTGCCTCTTTAACATAAGAAACAGAGTCGCTGTCAGCCCCTAAGAGCTCATTTTTGCCCTTAAAAGTACCATCTAAGATAGCTTCCAACTGACGCTCAACGTTCAAGTGCATGACCTTTAAAACAGAGGTTAGGATAATGTTAGAATCACCATTTGCTCCGTCATCATACTGGTCGACATCGCAGCCTATAACCATGGCATTGCCATTTTCTTTTACAGCTGTAAAGACACCGTTACCGGCACCACCAGCTGCAACCAACATTATATCGACACCCTCCTTAAGCAGGGCCTCACCGACTAATTTACCAGTAGCCTGGTCAGCGAAATCGCCGATATAGTTGCCGCCAACATTTTTGCCGGTGACGTCTGTGCCGGCATAAGCTGCTAAAGCAACAACTTCTGCCTTGGCTCCAAGGTGCTTATTGGCATAGGCTACGCCAGCCTCAAAACCGTATTGGTAGTTAACATTGCTCGGGAAAGCAACCCCGTTGACAACAGCAACCTTGCCCGACTTTGTCTCAAGGGCTGCGGCGATACCGGCTAAGAAACCACCTTCTTGTTCCTTAAAGAGCATGGCATAAACATTATCGTATTCAGCTTCACCAGAACCGCTCTCGGCATCTGTGGGAAAGGAGTCAACCAGAATGAACTGTTTATCCGGATTATCAACTGCTGCCCTAGAAATACCGGCAAATTGAAAACCCGGTGTAATGATAACATCATAGTCGCCAACGACGCCACTGGCTGTCGTTACAGCATTAGCTTCATCGGTTTCTTTGATATCTTTAACTGTAGAGGCCGGGTGTTTGGCAATAAAGTTTTGGATACCAACATAGTTATCCTGGTTGAAAGACCCGTCATCAACCCCGGATGGGCTAGATACGATGACTATTTTCAGGGCCTTTTCATCAGAGGAAGCTGGTGTTGCAGCATCTTTTCCGGCTTCTTGTGCCTGCTGGTTCTCTTTTTCATTTTGAGCCTGACCGCCACAAGCAGCTACAAGGCCGACCAGCATCACCAAGGCCATAAATACTCTTACAAATCTACTTTTCATTTCTACCTCCTACGTAGATGAAGCTTCATAGGCTGCTTTTTCAACCCCAAGCTTCTGCACACATATATACTAGCCTTTTAGGCTTAGTTTATCAAAATAAGGTTATGACATTCGCTTAATCGAACAAGGCAGCTAACGATTCACCGTAAGATGGCCTACAAATGCCTTTTTCTGTCACTATAGCAGTGATCAGTTCATGATCAGTGACATCAAAAGCCGGATTATAGGCATTAACATCTGGTGCCATAGGCTCCTTATACCACATGGATCTAATTTCTTTAGGATCTCTTTCTTCTATCTCTATAGCTTCGCCTGAAGGACAAGCCAGGTCAACGGTTGACGTGGGGCCTAGGACATAAAATGGAATACCATAATATTGGGCCAAGATGGCTAAGCCGGATGTCCCTATTTTATTAGCTGTGTCCCCATTGGCAGCTACCCTATCACAACCGACAAAACAGGCATTAACCCGACCACTCTTCATGACAATGGAGGCCATGTTATCACAGATTAGGGTCAGGTCGACTCCGTGCTTTTTGAGTTCATAAGCGGTTAGCCTTGAACCTTGCAGGAGGGGTCTGGTTTCATCGACAAAAACATGGATGGTCATTCCCTGCTCTTTACTGAGAATCAAAGGGCCAAGTGCTGTCCCATAAAGGGATGTTGCCAGGGGGCCTGCATTACAGTGGGTAATTACACCATCGCCGTTCTTGAGCAGGCTGAGGCCGTATTCTGAAATAGATCGGCACATGGCGATATCTTCCGCCTGAATTTTTTCAGCCTCCTGACCCAAGCGTTGAATAATCAAGTCTTTCTCTTGGCCCCCAAGGGCTAAAACGACTTCTTCCATCCTCGTCAGAGCCCAACTGAGATTAACAGCAGTCGGACGTGAGGAGTTGAGGTAGTCTTTATAGGAGCGAAATTCGCTCAGAAATTCTTGATAGTTGGAAGACTTAATCTGGTTTTTGGCCAAGATATAGATCGCATAAGCAGCAAAGATGCCGATGGCTGGAGCCCCTCTTACCTGGAGTTCCTTGATTGCCCGATATAGTTCTGTTGGCATTTTTAGTTCCAAAAACACTTCTCGGTTGGGTAAGCAGCTTTGGTCAAGGATAATGACCCCTGTATGGTCTTGGTTCAAATACACATTTTCAGCTTTTTCTAACATTATATTTACCCCTTATCCCCTTTTCTAAGCTTGATTAATTTTAAAAGCAGCCTTAAAAGCCCTGCTACTAAAAGCTGCTTTAAAATCAGATAGGTCATGGTATTCTGGTTCAGGCAGGCTAATCAGCCCCCTTTCTAGCATTTTGAGGGCAGGCTCAAAGGGGCCACAGCGGCTTCCCTTAAGCGTAACTTCCCTGACAACCAACTGGCTGAGATCCACTTTAGCCTCTTCAGCATAGGTGCTTTTAACCACGATTGTCCCCCTTGACCTGACAAGACTGAGGGCTGATTCAAGGCCTTGGGCTGAGCCGGTTGCCTCCACCACTAGGTCAAAGGCCTGCCTATCTGCGGCTGTAATTTCAAGGCTTGTTTTTGCGAATTGCTTGAAGCGGACGGTCTTTTCCTCATGCCGGCCGAAAACCGTCATTTCTGCCCCGCTTAAAGCTAAAACCTGGCCCACCATCAGGGCCAGGCGACCATCACCCAAGATAGCAATTTTTGCAGTGGGTTTAACTTGGACCAAGTTGGGGACAGAAAAAGCGGCAGCCAAAGGTTCCGTAAACAGGGCCTTGTCTGTCGGTAAGTCAGCTTTCAGGGGATGGAGCAAATGACTTTTGATAGCCATATAGTCAGCGAAACAACCGTCTATCGACATCCCGATAATTTGACGATTGAGGCAGTGCATCTCCAGATTATGCCTGCAGTAGTAGCATTGGCCGCAGCCGGCATTCAGCTCCCCTACCACCCGCTGGCCAACTAACTCAGACTGGTCAGATTCTTCTACCAGGCCAACAAACTCATGACCTAAAATCCCCTTAAATCCTGCCTTATAGCCTTTTAGAATTTCGCGGTCGGTATTGCAGATGCCGGCTTCCAAAATTTTAACCAGGGATTCACCCGCCCTAACCTTTGGGATAGGTAAATCCTCACGATAATGTAAGTTTCCATCAAAATATAAGCCTCTCATAAACTTACTCCGCTTCTATACAATTTTCCTGCAAATGGTTTAAGTTGTCCCTCTAACAATCAGCTCAGGCTGTAAAAGGATCCGGGCCGGCTTTCTCTCGTCCGAGTTACCGGTCTCTCCCTCAGAAGCTTCTGAATCAAGGTGGTTTATTTGGTCTAAGATAAGGTTAACTGCTTCCTCACCCATCCTGTCTCGAGGTTGGTATATTGTAGTCAAATTAATCATGGGTAAGCCAGAAAAATAGATGTCATCATAGCCGACAACACCAAATTTTTCCGGTACGGCTATTCCCTTTTCATGCATATATTGGAGCACACCCAAGGCAATGTAGTCATTACCACAAAAGGCCGCATCCGGTTTAACTGTTGATTCTTCAAAAAGTTGCTTAATCCTTTTGTATCCGCTTTCCAGGTCAAAGCCACCGTAAGAAATTAACTCTTGAAAAACCTCAACATGGTGTTCCTG
>CAMYEY010000079.1 GCA_947254895.1 uncultured Clostridia bacterium | reverse complement strand
CCGGTGGCGAATCGTCGGCAGCGTCAGATGTGTATAAGAGACAGCTCTACAACCGCGTTTTTAAGTGGAACTCCGGCAAAATCAGCCCCTACTAAGACTTTCTTATCTTTTACCAATTTCATATAAAGCCTCCTATATATTCGGCAAGAAAAATTCTAAATAAAATAATATACCAAAGTAAATAATTTAATCAAACCAAAACAAGAGGAGCTGACCAATGCTCTTGAAGTATCCAGACACTATCGGCTCTATGGAGAATGGAAAGTATAAGCTTTCGATTATTTTAGTCTGTAGAATGGCTAAAAATTTGAAACTCTCTTATCTCGCAAACAGGCTCTTATAAGCTACATCTAAATTAAGCTTGAGATTTGTTAAGATCCTTTGAGCCTGCATCATAAATCCCCAGTAACGACAAGCCGATCACCAGCCAGGCGCAGGTAATAGTCCATTCCACTGAGTTCAAGGCCGCCGGACTGAAAGGCAACACCATCAATCCGATAATAAGACCAGCAGCAAGGATCGCACAAACAATCACAAATTTACCACCATTTACCTTATAAGGTCTGTTTAAATTTGGATCACTTTTACGTAATCTCAAGCAAGCCACACCAGCCATCATACAAGCAAAGATAAAGCCAAGTGATGCGACATTCGTCAACGGGACTAACATATTGCTACCCAAAAATGGTCCGATCAATGTCAAAATACTCATCACAATCAAAGCTCTTTTCGGTGTTCCTGTTTGTGGATCAATCTGAGCATAGGAATTCGGTAATAAACGTTTCCTACCCATCGCCAGAATTAAGCGGCTAGATGCTCCGAAGAAGGAGTTCATCGGACCCAAGGGGCCTAAAGTAGCAACGATCAACATCACTAAGTAAAAGAAGAAACTCAATTTTACCGGAATACCAGTCAGATGTTGAAGTACTCCTAAAGCAGGTACGGGTTCTTTCACAAACTCTTGCCAAGGAACAATGGTCCCAAAGGAATAAATGCAAATCAAATAGAACAAGCCACTAGCTAATAAAGCAATTGCCGGAATGATCCCAAATTTTTTCCAATTGATATCGGGCGAAGCTTCTTCAGCCTGTTGTGGAATCGTATCGAAGCCAGCATAGAAAAATGGAGTCATCACCAGGACAGCAAGCATCCCACCAATAAAGGAAGTTGCTTGAGTATCACTAACAGCCCCGGCTGCTCCTTTAACTTGGGAAAAAACAGGTATCGCATTTTGAACAGATCCCGTGGCAAAAGAGATAAACATTGCCAAAACCATGCCTGTGAGCAAAGCTTTCGTCAAGAAGCTGGATAATTTTGCCGCAGCGCCTGCTCCAGCAAAGTTAAGGCGAATCACCAAGATTGTAAATAACAAGGCAATAACTGTAGGCCAGAGGTAAACATCCGACCCCATAATCGTATAAAGTTTAATACCCGTTAACCAAGATAAACCGGGGAGTTTTGAAAAACGAGTCGTCAGCAAAGTAGAAATAGCAATTGCTTCCCAAGGGCAAAGCGGCGCATTCCCTAATATCAGCATCCAACCTGTTAGAAAGCCCATAGAGCGACCATTCGTTCTATCCACATATTCAATAATTCCACCTGAAATTGGAATTGCTGCTGTTAACTCCCCAAAGCACATACCGATCGGCACCAAGAAAATAGAGCCGATCACAAATGCTAAAATAGCTGGTAATGGACCGCCACCAAGCACCATCCAATCGCCTACCAGCATGACCCAACCTGTGCCGATAATCGCACCAAAACCTATTGTAAAAAAATTAAAGAGGGTCAATTCTTTTTTCATGCCTGCTCCCCAGTGTTTTTATTTTATTCTTGCTCCGCCCCACTCTACAACCGTAAAGCCCCGGCGTTGTGTAGAGGTTAGTTTTTGTTCCTTAATATCTATGGCCTTATCAGTGGGATACCAAGTCATAAAAACCCGGATCAGTGTATCTTCTTTGGGAACTACCGTCAGTTTTGCATCATTTGTATAAGCCAAATCTTGAAATTTAATGATATTGTAAGTGCTATTTACCATTTGAGGTAGCCAGTAAACTATAAATTCATTAACTTCCCTATTATTCAACCCCAACACTTCCAATTTATCTTCAAGAAATTTTTCCGTTTCTGATCCTTTAACACAAAAACCCTCATCTATCTCATACGCTTGTTCTTTTACACCCTCCCAGAACAGCCCATAATATTCTCGGCCACCACACCGGAGTGTGCCATCCGGCTTTGCCAAAACCTGCCATGTACTATTTTCAGAAAACGCAGGATAAACATAGGTAAAGCGTCCAGTGTAGTCTACAGAAACAGACACACTTTGTTCTTTTTCCGGATAGAGATAGATCATAGGTTTGAAATCTTTTGTATCGTCTATGTAGTGCCTACAGGCAACGAGCAGCAGGAACAGCAGTATAATGATCACTAAGGCGGTTAAAATTTTACGTTTTTTCATGACTGTTTCAACTCCTTTTTCTCTTGTATCTTGTCTAGTTTAGGTTTGGTAACGACAGGTAGTAGCCTGTTATGCATTTGCCTCGGTAGTCAAAGTACCCTTTCTTACCTGGCCATGTCTCCTATCAGCCTATTGAAGTTCTTGGCAAACATCGGCGGAATGTTATGGGCTGCTTTTTCCCATATTTCGCAACGGCAATTCGGATTAATTTCAGACATTTTCTTAACACTATCAATAATTTCTTGCTGCTCCTTCTCCCCGGCTAAAGCAATGATCGGAAAGGTAACTTCAGAAAAACTCGGCACACTTTCAAAGGATATGCCATTGTTGACAGAATTATAAATCGTTTTGCTCTTAACTTTTTGCATCTGGTCTACGAATCGTTTTCTCTGTTCTGTCGGAAGTCCATTCATAAGCCCTATGAGATTACACAGCCATTTCTTCTTGAGCATTGAAAGTTGTTTTTCATTTTTTTGCAGAGCTTCCGTTAGTTGGGCTTCTGTCTTATTTAACCATGGGCTGACAATTATTGCAGAATAAAACATATCTGGATGTTCTGAGACAAGTTTGAAAGCAAGCTGAGCACCTAGGGAAAAACCAACCAGTAAAACCTGTCGATCAAGCTGATGTATAAATTGTGCAATCTCAGCCACACAAGTTTCAGTTTCAAATACCCTGTCCGTATCCTCTCCAAACCCCATGATATGAGGTACAAGGATATGAAAACGATCTTGAAGTGGATATTGTCTACCATAGCAATGGACAAAATTGGCCCCATGTAACATTACAATAATGCTAGTATTGTCTTTGCCATACTCTTCAAACTTCATGATCCATCGCCTCCCTGTATTTAAATTTGACTTAGAAGTTATCTTTCCCGACTGTGTGGTTTTAGTATATGCCTAAAAATCATCTTCCGGTAGCTGGAGCTGCCAGCTAATCCCTCACTTCTACTAGGGATAGGGTCAGTGTCAGTATAAACAGAAGAAAGGCAAAGATGCCATATACAGGAATGGTACTTATAATTCCAAGTTCGAGAAGTCCACAGATACAGTAGCTATACATACTAAACCAAAAGATAAGGACAGGCCAATCTTTCTTACGGCTAATGATTATATTTTTCCTTTGACCTACAATTGTAGCTAGCAGCTTGACTAAGATAAATAGCCATAGTGCAAGAAATGCTATACATGCAAACCATTCGTCGCTAATTTGATTTAAATATAAGGAAATAGCACTGCAAACGCCTACAAAGATAACTCCTAAAATCCCGATCAAGAGTGACCTCATTATATTTAACTCGGTCTTGCCAGCATCCTTTGCCCAACTTTTTAAAGTCATATAGACAATGGAAGGTACCTCAAACATATAACCCAAAAAATTCACCCATATTACGCTCATAAACATATGATGATTGATATCTAAATTAATTGGGCGGCCGTCCCAAACCCAGAATCCTCCATCTAATCTAATTGCTACAACATCCAGGAGTAAGTCGAAACTCACTATGAGCCATCCAGATAAAAGGGCTGTCAAAGCAGTATTAAGGGAAAACTTTTTTGCTATCCGCAAGGCGCAGACCGTTATACCACCCCACATGAGTCCTCCAAAAAAAGGAAATTGATAGGGAGAAAAACCGATGCTGATATAAAATTCATTGCTATAATGGTAAATATCTGTAAGCCTAACGGCCAGTAGCTCTAGAGCAAATCCTGCCAAAGCCCCAGAAATTAAAAGACCTAATTCCCCGTATTTTTTATTTTTCAATATATCTAAGAGCAAGATGAAAACAATCGCATAGCAGATAAGTTCAAAAGCATTTATCCAGTTCATGTCGCCTCCTAAAGTTGCAAGGAGATTTTTCGGTACTGATATAAATATCTCCGTCTCCACATGTATTAAGACTACCCTGATGGTATCCTTACTTCAAGAAGCAAATATAATATTTATCCGCTAAAATCTGATTGGCCAAACTAATCACGATCTTCTTCGCCGCACACTCCTTACATGTTGTGTCCTAATACCAGAACCTGACAAGCAAAGCCAGCTTGTCAGGTCGAGTATAACTAAGCAATTATTTACTTATTTTCTGAAATTCAAGAGTAGTCAGATTCAGGGTAAGTACTTTGCCATAATCCTCTGCAACATCGGCCAAAGTGACTTTAACCGGATCTTCCGTGTTGTCTAAGGTATAAGCCAGGTGTACTTCCACTGTCTTACCCGGCTCAATGTAATTAAATTGTTCATCAAATAATGTCGTCCCATCTTCTGGGTTAACCACGATATTTTCTGAGTTTTCCTTTAAGGGGTTTTCGTCTTGGACTGCAGCATTGGATATTGTCCAGGTGAAGGAGTCCTCTGTTTCGCTACCATTTGTGTAATCTAAGGAAACGATGAGGGTATCTTGGTCGTTATCATCCTTAGTCAGGAAAGCTCCCTTGTATTTAATCAGGTAGTCATGAATTTCAATCTCTTGTCCCTCTATCGCTTCTACTGCTTCAGCCTCGGTCAGCCCTCCTGTTTCATCCCTGCCACCAGCTTCTTCCTCATCCTCAGAGTCCCCCACATTCAACTCAACAAATTCGAGTTTGGATGGTTCGTAAGTAACTTTATTTTCTTTATCACTGAGGAAACCTGAGAAAGATATCTCTACCGGGCTTTCTTTGTCATTTAAAGCGTATGACATTTTAAGTTCGAGGCTTTTTCCAGGCTGAATATCTGTCATATGGTCATCAAACAAGGAGGTAAAATCATCCAAGTTAGTGAAGATATTGGAGTCATTAGATTCTAATCCAATCCCGTCCTGAAAGGCTTGTGTCGACACTGACCATAAGAAGGAATTAGCTTTTTTACTATTGTTGCTATAAATAAGCGTGAGTACAATACTATCCTTACCATCATCATCTTTTGTAAGATTTGCGTCCTTAATTTCTACGGTATAGTCACCCAGCTTGATCACCCCAGATTGATCAGAACCATCCTGGCCCTTACCTTTGCCACATGCTGCCAAGCCCAAGATGAACATTACACTTAGAAATAAAGCTAAGAATCTTATTGTTTTTTTACCTTTTTTCATATTGCCCCCCTATAGATCTTTTCTAATTTTACTTTAACCAAAGTGGACAAACTTTCCATCACCCAAAAGGGTGACTCCCTATCCTTAAAAACAAAAAGAGGCCAGTTTCCTATAAAACAAACCAGCCTCTTCCTCAGGGTGACGTATATGTAATCTTATTTTATGCTTATGCTACGGATGATGGCCTGCACATCATCATCTTCCAGACTGATTTTCTGTCCACCTACTTCATTAAAAAGTTGTACTTGCAACTGATGGGGCTCCTTCACCGATAAAACGGTTATTGGATATCCGGCGCTGATCGCTGTAAAGCCTTCCCAGGTGTAGTCTCCAATTTTAACCGGGGCCAAATCTTCAGCATCCGGATACAGTCCCCTGGGTGAAAGCATTTCCGTATCCTGATCACAATAATAGATAACAACAGCCGGGCTGTCATAAGCATCCTTATCCCCCTTGTAAATATGTGCGGAATCCACCTTATCCGGCTGAGGTAAAGCTTTCCATCCTTTCGGAACCTCTACGGAAAGTAGGTCTGTTTGATACACATCATTCTGAGTTTTCTCTGTTGTAACAACTCCTTTTGTTCCCTCGCTAGCATTCTTATTACAGGACGACAACAAAGGGACTAGGGCGATTACTAAAAGCAAAGCTAATATCCTATATATTCTTTTCATTTTTCTTGAACCTCCTTATAAGCCATTCCCCATTTGTAGAGACACTCATGCCAACACAAAATCATTCCTCGCTACAAATGTAGCAAAAAAAGGCAGGCCCGTTATCGTCCAAAAGGATGATATACGCATCTGAAAATCATATTTTCAAATAAAGAAATCTTCATCGCTAATTCCAATGTAGGGTTGTTCTTATATTTTCTATAACAATAAAATAAGAGTTTAATACGAATGAACTAAACGGTTAAGATCTAGGTAGTAAGATAGTTACAATCTATAATATTAAAATCTTTATTTTGAGTGAAAGGGAATGTAAATATGAAACCAAT
>CAMYEY010000078.1 GCA_947254895.1 uncultured Clostridia bacterium | reverse complement strand
TAAGCTGTCAGGCAGGCTGTTCCCATCAGGCTACCGGCTGCCTGAACTTCAGGATTATTGCACAGGATAGCATTGGTCACCAGACCACCCATGGAAACACCAGCCACAGCCACAAAGTCCTTATCTATAAGGCCTGATTCCTGATAGTGCTTTAACAAAGTCGGAAATTCAGCCGCAGTTTCTAGGACCGTCAAAAAAACCTGGTGGGCCTGCCACATCTTAAGACTTTCTGTCGCCCTCTCACCATGTCGACTACAATCCGGCAAGACAAGGCGAAAGCCCTTACGGGCCAAAACTTTTCCAAAGCCCAAAACCTCTTCTTTGGAGGCAGTCCAGCCATGGTAAAAAAATAAAAGGGGGGCCGGCTTTGACCTCAAGGCCTCCAGAGCAAGTTCAATTACCGGTATGCCTGCCAGTATTTTTCTTTCAGAATATAACAAGTTTAAACGACCTCTCATAAGCAACGGCCTAGCCTTCTAGGCCGTCCGGCCCTGCAAAAATTCAGGAATTCTTAATAAGGACTCCTGGTCAGGACAACAATTATGTTTTAGCATATAGGAAGAAATCCTTTTTTGCCAAGTCAGTTAACTGCTGTTTCAAGAAAAGATGGAGAAAAGTTATGAACAGGGAAAAAATGAATACCATTCTCGTTTGCGATGACGACGCCGATATTGTAGCGGCTTTAAAAATTTACTTAACAGCTGAAGGGTACCAAGTTCTTGAAGCATACAACGGCCAGGAGGCTGTAGACTTGGTTAAATCACATGATATCCAGCTCATCCTCCTTGACCTGATGATGCCGGTCATGGACGGGCTGGAGGCGACCCGAAAAATCCGGGAATTTTCCAATGTACCCATCATTCACCTAACCGCCAAAAGCGAGGACCACGATAAGGTTCTAGGCCTCAACCAAGGGGCCGATGACTATATTGTGAAACCCTTCAACCCCATGGAAGTAACGGCCCGGGTTAAGTCCCAAATCCGTCGCTATACCCACCTCGGTGGCATTGAAGAAAGCGACAGCGTCCTAATGTCCGGCCCTTTGACCATGGATGTCGATAGCCACGAGGTCAGGGTCAATGACCAACCGGTCACCCTCACCCCCCTGGAATACGCCATTTTAAAACTGCTTCTACAAAATGCAGGCAAGGTCTTTTCTTCGACCAAAATCTATGAAGAGGTCTGGCAGTCTCCGGCTTATGGAGCAGACGGAACGGTTGCTGTCCATATTCGCCACCTGAGAGAAAAAATTGAAGTAGATGCCGCCAATCCTCAACTGATCACAGTCATTTGGGGTCAGGGCTATCGCTTAGAAAAATTGCCCCCTTATACGCAAGAGAATGAATAACTCCCTCTTTTTAAAACTAACCACCTTTACCCTCTCCCTCCTCTTGTTTTTTTATGGGTCATTCGTCCTCCTAAGCTACCTTATGCTGGGCGTAGACCCTTTTTCCGGCACCGACCTAAACAGCCCGATTAATCTGGATATCCAAAGTTCCAATAGCTTGGACAAGTCCAACCTGAACAAAGAGAAGGATATGCTCTTCAACGGACCAGCCGATCAAGCTGAAAAGCAGAGGCTGGATCCGACCGGCAAACAAGGGGACCTAATACCCAACGAGGCCGAAAATCAAGAACTCTATCAAAAGTTCTTCAAGTCACCGGCCGGCTCTATCCTCTGGCCCATAGCCGCCTTTTTTGTTATCCTCTCCGGTTTTATTTACCTTTGTATCAGCCTTGGCTGGAAAAAAGGACGAGCGAAGCCGGAATTTCCCATTTGCCAAAGTTTTCCTGCTGACCTTTTTGCCCTCATCTTGTTGGCCTGCCTGTCCATCAACCTTGCTTTTGCCGACTCCTCCTACGATTTCTTTATCACTAATAACTTCTTTTTCTTTCCCTATCCGCAACTCTACCTGGCCTTTGTACTCAGTCTGGTCTTTGTTTTAATTTACGCCTATGTCCTCCTCCTTGTCGCACAAATCAAGGTGGGACGCCTCTTTAAATCCACTGTGATCTACCGCTTTTTCAGCTTTATTTTTAGACTGTTAAAGGCCTTTGTCCGGTTGATAGAAAGGCTTATTGCCCATCTACCGGAAATCATGGTCTATTGCCTGCTCTTTTTCGCCTACCTCTTTTGTAACACAGTCCTCCTTGCCCTTATTTTGACCCATAACCTAAGTAAGCCTTTAGCCATTGTCCTCTTTCTCTTGCTCAACCTATCCCTCAGCATTTTAGTCATCCGCTTTATCATCAACTACGTACGGGTCAAAAACTTTATCATAGATCTGGCGAATGGTAAGCCTCTCCCCCCACTCGATCCAAAATCAGTCAGTCTCGATTTCTTTAACCTGGTCCTGGCAGTCAACCGGATCAAATCGGGACAGGAGATGGCCATATCCGAAAAGCAAAGGAGTGATATCTTCAGAACCGAACTGATCACCAACGTTTCTCACGATATCAAAACACCTCTGACCTCTATCATCATGTATATCGAACTCCTGAAGCGTGAAAATTTTACCAATCCCCAGGTCAAGCAATATATAGAGGTCCTGGCTAAGCAGTCCGACCGGCTGAAAAACTTAATCGAAGACCTCATTGAGGCCTCTAAAATTTCTAGCGGAAGCGTCAAGGTGGAACTCTTACCCATGGATATCAAGCAATTTTTAGAGCAGGTTTATGCCGAATATGAACCTAAACTGAGTGCCTATAAGCTAAAACTGGTGATGACAAGCCCGGATGAAGACTACCTGATCTTGGCCGACAGCAAGTATTTCATCCGTGTTTTTGACAATCTCTTTTCCAACATCATCAAGTATGCCCAGGCTGAAAGTCGGGTCTATCTGGATGTCATCAGCCTTGACCAAGACTATATTCAAATCCGTCTCCGCAATGTCTCCGCCGAAAAGATCACAGTTTCTGCTGATCAATTGCTCGAACGTTTCGTCCAAGGCGACAGCTCCCGCAGCAAGGGTGGGTCCGGTATCGGTCTCTCGATCGCTAAAAATTTAATAGAGGCCCAGCGTGGTCAGCTGAGCCTCCAAGTTGACAGTGATCTTTTCACCATCGATCTTAAAATTCTCAAATACCGGGGTACCCCTCTAGGCAACCCTCCGGAAAATTAACCAAGAAATTCCTGACCTCCCATGTAGGGTCTCAGAATCTCAGGGATCCTTACCCGGCCGTCGGCCATCTGGCATTGCTCCATAATGGCAGGGAAAATACGGCTGGTTGCCAAACCCGAAGCATTAAGGGTGTGGACAAATTCATTCTTACCGGTTGCCTCATTCTTATAGCGGATATTGCCCCTTCTGGCCTGATAATCACCTGCATTAGAAGCCGAAGAAACTTCCTTGTAGTCGTTCATGCTGGGGATCCAAACTTCAATGTCGTAGGTCTCCCTCATGGATGCCGAACAATCTCCAGCAGCTAGCTTGGAAACCCGGTAGTGGAGGCCTAGTCCTTGAACCAGCTTTTCGGCCTTAGCAATCAATTCATCTAAGGCAGCATCCGATTCCTCAGGCAGGCTGTACTGGAACATTTCAATTTTGTTGAACTGGTGGCCCCTAATCATGCCCCTCTCCTCAGCCCGGTAGCTGCCAGCTTCAGACCGGTAACAAGGGGTGTAGGCAAAGTATTTAAAGGGCAGGTCAACTTGGTTTAAGATCTCATCCCTGTGCATATTGACGAGGGCGGTCTCCGCTGTGGGTAAGAGGAAGCGTTTAAAGCCGTGCTCAGATTCAGCTGCGTCTTTTTCGTTAAGTGTGTAAACATCTTCTTCAAACTTAGGAAATTGGCCGGCTGTATAACCACAAGCATAATTCAAAAGGTGGGGTGGTAAAATCATCTCATAGCCATCTTTTAAATGGCTGTCGATAAAGTAATTAAGCAGGGCCCACTCCAACCTGGCCCCATCTCCCCGGTAAACCCAAGAGCCGGAACCAGCCAATTTAGCCCCTCTGGTATAATCGATCAAGCCAAGATGTTCAACAATATCGACATGATGTTGGGGCGAAAAATCGAATTGAGGTTTTTCTCCAAAAACCCGGATCACTTCATTATTTTCCTTACCGCCGCCGACAACCCGGTCAGCAGGTAGGTTGGGCAGGCCAATAACAAAGTCGTCCTGGGCCTTGGTCAGGTCTGCTAAAGTTTGGTCGTTAACCTTGATTTGATCGCTGATCTCCCGCATCCGGGCTAAGAGCTCACTGGCATCCTTACCCTCTTTTTTGAGCTTGGGGACCTCAGCCGAAGACCGATTACGCTCAGCTTTCAGTGCCTCCGTCTTATGGATCAGTTCCCGCCTCTCTTTGTCTTGGGCTAAAAACTCACTAAAGTCTACATCCACTCCCCTCAGGGCCAATTTTTCGCGGACATAGGCCGGGTCTTTACGGATCAAATTTATATCTAACATAACAAACCTCCTGTTTTTTGTGGTCGCTTTCACTCCTATTTATAATATTTATTAACGAGCCTTTTGTCGATCAAAATTATCAGTTAGCGGTCAAATCGCTTGATCTAGGATAACTCCGGCTTGACCTAGGCCAGCTCCAGCTTGATCTAGGCCAGTTCCGGCTTGGTCTAGGCTAGCTCTAGCAGAATCGGCGTGTGGTCCTGGCGGCTGCCGGAATCGATCATCTCAGACTTAATGATTTTATCTGCCAACCTGTCACTGACTAAAAAGTAGTCTATCCTCCAGCCGGAATTATTAATTTTACTCGTCCTAACCCGCTGGGCCCACCAACTGTAGACCCCCTCGACCGGGCCATGGAGGTGCCTAAAGCTATCAGTAAAGCCCCGGTCCAGCAAGTTGCTGAAGCCCGCCCTTTCTTCGTCAGTAAAGCCTGCCGACCTCCGGTTTGTGTCCGGATTGGCCAGGTCAATTTCAGTATGGGCTACATTAAAGTCTCCCGTCGCAACGACCGGCTTTTGGGCAGAAAGTTGGGCTAAGTAATCCGCGTACTTCCGGTCCCAGACTTGACGCTCCGGCAAGCGGACTAACTGATCACCGGCATTAGGTGTATAGACCTGGCTGAAGAAAAAATCAGCAAATTCCAGGGTGATGATGCGACCCTCTTGGTCCATGGGGGAGGGAGCCCCAATCTGGGGAAAGGTCACCTTAGGGTCGAGTTCTTTTTTGTAAAGGGTCATATTGCCTGAATAACCCTTGCGGGCCGGCTCAACAGAACTCACCCAGGCTATTTCATAATCAGGAAAGTAGTTTTCCAATTCCTCCAAGTGTTTCTTGCTTGGTCCCTTCACCGGAAGCTTTGTTTCCTGGAGAGCAATGATGTCAGCATCAAAGCCGGCCAAGTCATGTAAAACCTGTCGGGAAAGCTCTGCCCTGGCAGATGTCCCGGTCAAGGCTGCATTCAAAGAATCTATATTCCACGAAATGAATTTCATCTGATTTCTCCTATGCGTTATCCTCTAATTGAATTACCCTCCTATCTTACTGGTATTCAGCTAAAAGGCCAAGGGCTGGCTAGTTAAAAAACCAAGATGGTAAGGATTTGAAAGTTACCATCTTCTTATAATTGTCAAAAACAAAACTGAAGCCAAGCCGGCTGTCGGCTATCACTCATAGGCCACTGACCTGAAGCGGCGGATAACAAGGGTAATCACGAAATAGCAGGCTGCCATAGTCAGCATCAAGGCTAGACCCCAATAGACCTTGCTAGAAAGGCTAAAAGAGGGTCCCTCAGCCAAGGCCAGCTTGACTATCTCTTCCCTCACCCCGATATCCCAGTAGGTGGGAAAGATGGCTGAGACCTGGTGAAAGGGCTGCCAGAGAAGTTCAGCCGGGACAAAAATACCGGATGAAAAGGCAATAAAGAGGCTGAAAACCGTTGACATCAGGTTAATCATCTCTTTATTTGAGACAAGGCTGCAGACCATAAAGATTAGGCTGGAGCAAGCTAAAAGATGGATAAAATTGGATAGGAGGATTAGGCCTTCAACACGGTCAAAGGTTATAGGATGACCCAATTTTGTCCTGATGAAGAGGACTAGGCACAGCAGCAACCACAAGGCTAGCATGGCCAGGTAGGCAGCCAGCATGATCTGCCGGCTCCGCTTATAAGAGGAATAACCACTCACCTCATCACGCTTCTTGAGGGCGGGTCTTTCCAGGCTGGTCAAGGGTTGACCGATGATGATAAAGCCTGTCGCTAAGATCACATAATTGAGAAAATTAAAGTAAAAATAGAGACCAGATAGCTTGTTGCTTTCAGCCAAGTTAGCCTGACCTATTACCCGACCCTCGACCTTTTTGTTTGTGATTTCAGCAATATCAGTCAAGACTGAGGTCAGCTCCTTTTCAGGAACTTGACCGCCATAACTGATTCGGAAACTGTTCCAAGTGCTGAGAAAATTTTCGATTGAATGAACCAAGCCATAGTCCATATTTTGGTCAGGGCTGCTATAAGTTCTAAGATCAACCTCCGGTAGGGAGATTTTAGCAAGCGTTTTGAGGTCATGGAAAGGAAGCATGCCAGTGTCAGTAGTACCTCCTAAATCCAAGTTCAGGTCCGGAGAATTTAGTTTTTGCCCAAAGCCCTGGGGGATAAGGACGACATAGTCACAAAATCCATTAAAAATCTGGTCCTGGATGAGTTCTCTGTCAACCTTGTCTTCCCCTGTAAGTGTGAGCTTGAGGTCAACCAGCTGGCCCTGCTTTGTAAGAAAGGATGTTAAGGCCTGGGCTAGTAAACTCTGATCCTGGTCAAGAAC
>CAMYEY010000077.1 GCA_947254895.1 uncultured Clostridia bacterium | reverse complement strand
TTCTGGACTAGGGCGAAAAGCCTATTAGCTCGTCTAAGTTGCGTTTCCTGCTCTAGTAGATAATTAACATTTATTTTCAAACTGGGAAAGTCTTGAAATGCTCTAACAAGATAGGCCCACTCCTTTTCTCCAATCTTCTGATCCAGCCAAGCCTCGGTGGTCCGATTTAAAACCGGAGCAATACTTGCCGCAGCAACCTCCTCCAGACCTAAAATAAAATTGCGGTCATCCAAGGACATGTCATTGCCTTTTTCTAGACGGTCTACGATTGAATCGGCCCGCTTAGCTACCTCAGTTTCAAACTTAACCTGTAAACTTTTATAAGTTTCTTGGGTTTGGGAAGAACTGTCTAAATCAGTGGCCTTTGCCTGGACCTGCCGGTAGGTATCCAAAGCTTCCTTATATAGAGATTGGTCAAGCTTTTTGCTAAAATCTTGTTCATAGCGCCTCTCCTTATTGAAGCGTAAAATCAACCATAGGCTGGTGGTAACGAGTAGAATAACTAATCCTAAGAGTAATAACCTTTTAAAAACTTTATCCTTTTCCTTCATCTAATTTTCCTTAAAAGTTGCTAAAACTTATAAACCTATCAACAAAGGATACTAAGACCTAACCCCTATATATCTAAAAGGCTAAGCTGTCTGGCCTCCAGGTCTTCTTCCTTGATAAATCGGCCGGCAGAAGGTAATGTCCTTACTCTATAATATTCGAGGTCATAGGTTTCAGCCAAGGGTTCGGCATAGGCTGCCTCTGTCACCTTATAGCCCGACCTTAACTGCATGATCTGGTTACCCTGGGAATTCTTTGTAGCTTTGAGTTTAATCCTATCACTATCTAAGAGAATCATCCTATCTTGACTATTTTGGAGTACTAGATCACGTCCAGAATTTTCTTCATCTTGATATAAGAGGCTAACCAGTTCCGCTCCGTTATAGAAGGCATTTTTAAGCTTCTTTCGATTACTCTTTGTATAGTAATTATTCACTGCTAATTTAACACACCTGCCATCAGCAAAGGTCAGAATCAGGTAGCCCGGGTAATCCTCACCTGTGACATGGATAAACAGGACCTGCTCATCCTTATCCATATCCAGAAGGTTAGGGGTATACTCACCTAGGTCAGAAATCTTATGAGTGGGAATATCAAACAGGCGGAGCTTATAAACCTGGCCTTGATTGGTGAAAAAGAGAATCTCTGATTTATTAGTAGATTCAAGCTCCTGAACCACTCGGTCATCCTCTTTTATTTTGAGGTCACCCGAACTCCGTAAAGAGGTAAGGGCTATCTTTTTAACATAACCGTGATCGGTGAAGAAAACTTTGAGATTAAAGTCTTCAACAAAATCGTCTTCATCTGGAACGACAATCTCTTCCGCGGAAATCAATTGGGTAAGTCTTTCCCTACCATATTTTTGAGCTATTTCTTTTAATTGTTTTTTTATTTCAGCATCTAGTTTTTTCTGACTCTTTATAATCTCTTCTAACCTCTTGGCTTCTGACTCAAGATTTTCAATATCCTTAATCCGCCTTAAAATATATTCTTTATTGAGTTGACGCAGCTTGATCTCAGCTACCGCCTCAGCCTGCCTCTGATCAATAATAAAGCCGGACATAAGGCGGGGTATAACTTCATCATCCTTCTCCGTTTCCCTCACTATTTTAATAGCCTTATCAATATCCAGGAGAATCATCTCTAGACCCTTTAGGATGTGAAGTTTATCCTTGTTCTGGTCAAGGTCATATTGCAGTTCTCTGGTTAAGCAAACCCGTCTCCACTTAAGCCATTCTTGTAAAATCTGACCTACCCCCAAAACCATAGGTCTGCCGTCTATAAGCAGATTAAAGTTGCAAGCAAAATTACTCTGCATAGAAGTAAGTTTAAACAATTTTTGTACAAGTAGCTTAGGATCGGCAGAAGCCCTGTAATCGATCGTCAATTTAAGGCCGTTAAGATCAGTATCATCCCGGACATTGGTAACTTCTTTTAGTTTACCATTCTTGGTATTGTTGATAATATCATCCATGATAGATTCAACAGTTGTTGAATAGGGTATCTCAGTTACCTCAATACACCGCTTCTGCTTGTCAATCCTGTAAACAGCGCGCATCTTAATTGAGCCGCGCCCTGTCTCATAGACCTGCCGCATAATGTCGTCTTCATAAATAATATTTCCCCCTGTGGAAAAATCAGGAGCAGGCATGTATTTAAACAGGTCTACATTAGGATCATCGATAAAGGCCTCTGTAGCCTGGCATACCTCACGTAGATTGAAAGAACAAATATTAGATGCCATACCAACAGCTATTCCCTGATTGGCATTTACAAGCACTGTTGGGAAGGCTGCCGGCAAGAGTACGGGCTCCTGAAAGGTTCCGGAATAATTATCTACAAAGGGAACTGCATTTTTATTGAGGCCGGAAAAGATTGTGGCACAAGAAGGATCCAGCCTAGCCTCTGTATAACGGTAGGCTGCATATTGCATATCACGTGAGTAAACACGACCAAAGTTACCCTTGGAATCAATCCAGGGGTTGATCAAGGCTCCGTTTCCCCTGGTCATTCTGACCAAGGTCTCATAGATGGCTTGGTCACCGTGAGGATTTAAAGCCATCGTTTGGCCTACTATATCGGCGCACTTAGACCTAGATCCTTTATTGAGTCCCATCCTATACATGGTATATAGGAGCTTCCTGTGGGATGGTTTAAAACCATCTATTTCCGGTATAGCCCTGGAGACAATAACACTCATAGCATAAGGCATGTAATTTACCTTAAGAGTCTCCGTTACAGGTATTTTTTCTACTAGGCCACTCAAGGATTGAGCATTTCCTTTTGATTCATCTATTGTTTTCTTAGCCATATATCACCATCACACCACATCAAGCATATCCAAGTATTCTTTACCGTGATCTGAAATATACTGTTTCCTACCGGCTAGGTTATCACCCAGCAGGAGGTCAAAATACTCATACATCTTATCCTTGTCTTCTGGCACCACCTGGATTAGTCGTCTTGTAGCGGGGTTCATCGTCGTCTGCCACATCATCTCAGGTTCATTTTCACCTAAGCCTTTAGACCTCTGTATATGGACTTTTCCCCCTTTTAATTCCTTCAACAAATTATTTTTTTCTTGATCTGAGTAAGCAAAATAACTTTTTTCCAAGCCTTTAACCATATGAGTGATTTCAAACAAAGGGGATTCCGCTATATAAACCTTATGTTCATCAATCAGGCTAGGTGTAAGCCGGTAGAGCATTGCCAGGATCAGTGTTCTAATTTGAAATCCATCAACATCAGCATCAGTACAAATAATTATTTTGTCCCAACGAAGTTTGGATAGGTCAAAGTCCGACAAGTTCTTATTGTGCTTGCTGTTTATCTCCACACCGCATCCCAAAATTTTAAGCAGGTCTACTATAATATCGCTCTTGAAAATCTGATTATAGGATGCCTTTAAACAATTAAGAATCTTGCCCCTTACAGGAATAACCCCTTGAAACTCTGAATCTCTGGCCATTTTAACAGAACCTAGGGCAGAGTTACCCTCTACGATATATAATTCTCTCAACTTAACGTCTTTGGACTTACAGTCAACGAAATTTTTTATCCTGTTTGTCATGTTATCGACTGTAACCATCAGTTTTTTTCTGATGTTAAGCCTTTGTTTCTCAGCGTTTTCTCTGCTTCTCTTGTTAATTAATACTTGGTCTAAAACCCGATCAGCTTCCTCAGCACATTCAATAAACCAAATCTGCAAATTTTCCCTAATGAGGTCAACCAGGAATTTCTGGATAAATTTATTATTTATCGCTTTTTTTGTCTGATTCTCATAAGAGGTAAAGCTAGAAAAAGAGCTGACCATCAAAATCAAACTATCTTCTATATCTGCAAAATTAATTTTTGATTCGTTGGCCTTATACTTATCTTTTTCTTTGATAGTCCGGTCAAATTCAGCAACAAAAGCACTTTTGACCGCCCGATCAGGTGATCCCCCGTACTCAAGCCAACTAGAGTTATGGTAATAACTGATCAGGTTAACCTCATTATTGAAAGCAAAGGCCAGATCGGCCTGAACCCGGTAGTCCTCCTTATCCTTCCTATCTCTACCCAATCCTTCTCCGGAAAAAAACCTTGCCTCAGAGATGCCGGTATCGCCGTTAAGTTCCTTAACATAGCCCAAGATACCTTCAGGATAGGAAAACTCTTCTCGACTATCATCTATTTTATCTATAAAAATAAAGCTGACGCCCGGATTAACTATGGCTTGTTTTTGCAAAACATCAATGAAGTAATCCTTGGGTATGTCAATTTCTGTAAAAACATCTCTATCAGGCAACCAATGCTGAATGGTGCCGGTTTGCTTTTGCTTTGTAGGGCTTTTCTCTAGGCCACCAATATTTTCACCCCGTTCAAAGTGAAGTTTATAGATAAAGCCATCTCGTTTAACTTGAACATCAAAAAACTTTGAAGCATATTGGGTTGCACAGGCTCCAAGACCGTTGAGGCCCAAGCTGTATTCATAATTAGGATTATTAGGATCGTACTTGCCACCAGCATAGAGTTCACAATAAACCAGCTCCCAATTATAGCGTTTTTCCTTATCATTATAGTCAACCGGAATCCCCCTGCCCTCATCCTCTACCATGAGACTGTGGTCAGCAAATCTAGTCACAGTTATCTTATGGCCAAAGCCGGCTCTGGCTTCATCTATGGAATTTGAAAGGATTTCGAAAAAAGAATGCTGGCAACCCTTGAGATCATCTGAACCGAAAATAACACTGGGCCTTAATCTGACCCGGTCCGCTCCCTTAAGGGCCGAGATACTCTGGTTGTCGTATACTTGCGCCTTGCCCATCCTAGCTCCTCTTATATCTATTAGCTTTTAAGCAAACTTGGCTGGCCAAGGCCAGCCAAGTTACTCAAATAAAGACTTGTGCAATTATAACATGTAGAACGAACGTTCGCAAAGTTTATCCAAAAACGAGCAAGTTCAAAAGCATGCTCATCGAGCTCCCATGCTCACCAAGCATAGTTAGGCTCAACACACGGCAGGACACCCCTTAGAAGTTCTTCCGGATTGATCACTTTTAGTCCTTGAGTGGTTGGGAATGGGTCAATGAAGTAAACTGCAGCCACATCCTGACCATCCTCTGTCAAAGCATATCCAACAAGGGCAACACTATGTTCCCCCCTCCTACCGGGATAGATAACAGACATATCAAAGGTTAAATACATAGGGAAACCAGCATCTATATCCATAATTAATCGTTGTTTAAAAAGGAGCATATCATTGGATGCGGGATCCGCGCTATTTACTGTGATAAGATCATACCTAGAAGGCACACCGTAAGCGGCTAAATAACGATTCAAGACTGCAATAGCATTGGCATTATAGGTGCCAAAATCACCTGATGTACCCATTTCATAAGCCAGGTCTGACTCGGTCACAAGGATACCCCTGCTAGCCAATATCATCTTAGCGCAGGCCGGCGCACAGGTATTATTTCTTTCCTGGGCAAGCGGGGTTACAGGCAAAAGCACCTTACGGCCAGTAGGGTTGGCATCCAAGGTTGATGAAACATTGCCCGTTGGGCTATCATCAGCATAAAGATTTTTCAACCAAGGGAAAAGGGCATTCTGCTCTTGTTTATAGCTAGCATATTCTCGGGCTTGGACTTGGCTGACGGGTAAGCTTAAAACAAACAAAGCTAAAAGTAGGAATAAGATTAAGGTTTTCTTCATAAGATACGAGCCTCCTCAAAACATCTTTAGTAAAGGATAGCTAATAAACTTATTGAGGTAAAGGCAAGCTGCTGTAAACAGTTAATGATCAATCCCCTCTAGGACTAGTTCCACAACTTCCGGTGGATTGTAGAACCTAGGCAATTTTGGAGACCACAAACTAAGTCCCCTGTTAACCAAAAGTTTTTTATTAGCCAGGAAGTAAATTCCTGCCGTATATTTAGGGAACAAACCCTGGCCGGTAGCCACAATCCCTGGCAGGATGTGGGGGATTCTCCACAAACCTCCATGGGCGTGACCTGAGAGAACTAAGTCAGCTTCAACCTTTTCGTAATCATGGATTCTTTCGGGATGATGGGCTAAAAAAAGTGTAAATTCAGGATTGTGGAGTCCTGCTAAATAGTCTAATTGCTCTTGATAGGCCGTCCCAACTAAAGGATCGTCTATCCCTAAAATATTAATCCGATTGGAGCCTACCCTGACCTCAACCCTTTCACCGGCCAAAACCTCTACCCCGTATGACTTAATCATTTCCTTAATAAGATCGAGCTGACCAGTATAGTTCTCATGGTTACCGGAAACATAAAAACAAGGAGCAATTTGTTGCAGTTGCTCAAGACTTTCTTTGGCCGGTAAAGGTCTAGCCTTGTCGTCAACTATATCCCCTCCGAGCAAAACCAGGTCTGGATTTATCTCACGAACCATTTGGAGAAGTTTAACCTGTCCAGGACCATAGGGACAGGAGTGAAGATCAGATAAGAAAGCTATTTTTATTTTTCCCTTTAGCTTAGGCGATTTGATAACATAACTCGTTTTAACTAAACGGTTATCTAAGCCCTTTATAAGAAAGGCACAAAACAGTAGTGCTAAGCCAAGCCATAGGATATTTTTGATCAATTCGAAGATAAGTAAACCTCCATAAATTAAAATAAATTAATTTTAATTTTCATATTGGACAAAGCCGAGACATTATTGTATCATAACTAAGCTAGTTTTTTAGCTACCGATGCGGGTGTAGTTCAACGGCTAGAACACCAGCCTTCCAAGCTGGATATGAGGGTTCGATTCCCTTCACCCGCTCCACACTATATGGGTCTATAGCT
>CAMYEY010000076.1 GCA_947254895.1 uncultured Clostridia bacterium | reverse complement strand
TCCAGGACGTCTCGTGGGCTCGGAGATGTGTATAAGAGACAGGTGTATTAGAGTTGACTCCCGATTCACGCCAAGCTTTTGAGCTCAAGGCTAGAGAAATTGTTCTTGAGGGGCCATCTCCGGAAGACTACCCCTTACAGCCCAAGCGCCATAGCCCTGAATTTTTAAGGACGATAGCCCACCTAAGACCTAGGACAAATCTCTTTTCGGCTGTCTTTAGGGTTAGGTCAGAAGCGGCCTTTGCTATCCACAAATTCTTTAATGACCGTGGCTTTGTTTATGTGCATACACCGATCATTACTTCGAGTGATGCTGAGGGGGCAGGTGAGATGTTCCGAGTAACCACCATGGATCCCAAACAGCCACCTTTGACTGACCAAGGCCAGGTAGATTTCCGCCAGGACTTTTTCGGCCGCCAAACCCACCTTACCGTGAGTGGCCAGCTGGCTGGAGAAGCTTTTGCTATGGCTTTCCGCGATATCTATACCTTTGGTCCGACTTTCAGGGCAGAAAATTCCAATACTCCACGCCATGCTGCCGAATTTTGGATGGTTGAGCCAGAGATTGCCTTCGCCGACCTTAAAGACTGTAGTCAACTCGCTGAAGATATGATAAAAGCGATCATTAGCCACGTTTTAACCAAGTGTCCTGATGAGATTAATTTCTTTAACAGCTTTGTCGACAAAGGACTCAAAGAGCGTCTAGAGTTAGTTTTAAAGAGTAAATTTGCCTATCTGACCTACACAGAAGCGATTGATTTATTGACCAAATCGGGTAAAAAATTTGATTATCCGGTCAGCTGGGGGGCAGACCTGCAAACTGAACACGAGCGCTACTTAACAGAGGAGGTCTGCAAAGGACCGGTTTTTGTGACAGACTATCCCAAAGATATCAAGGCTTTTTATATGAAGCTCAATCCGGATGGTCGGACAGTGGCAGCCATGGATTGTTTGGTTCCCGGGATTGGAGAGATTGTTGGAGGCAGTCAGAGAGAGGAAGATTTAGAAGTCCTGACTCAGCGAATCAATGAGCTTGGTCTTAAAGAATCTGATTATGATTGGTACCTAGAGCTCCGCAAATATGGGTCTATCCGGCATGGTGGTTTTGGCTTAGGCTTTGAGCGAATGATTATGTACCTCACAGGAGTCAATAATATTAGAGACGTCCTACCTTTCCCCAGGACGGTGGGACACGCTGAATACTGATTATGGTTCATAAGTTGAAGTAATACTTGAAGGGACCAAAGTTACATACACTTCATTTACATCATTTTCAAGCTAATTAAGAGAAAGTAGGAAATGATGATGGATGAAAGATTAACCATGAGAGAATGGCCTAAGGCTGAGCGGCCCTATGAGAAACTTGAATGCCAAGGCCCGTCTAGTTTGACGGAAGCAGAACTGATAGCAATTATCCTGTCTTCCGGACGGTCAGGGCAGACCTCAGTAGACCTGGCTTTAAAGCTCTTAAAACAGGTTGAGAATATCGGACTGCTTAATCAAGCCAGCCTAGAGGAGCTGCAAACAGTGAGTGGAATTGGTCGGGTTAAGGCCATCCGCCTTAAAGCTGCAGTTGAGCTGGGGCAAAGGGTCAATAATTACCTGGCTTTAACCGAGCCGGCAAAGCTGGGAGGCGTGAGCCAGGCGATCCTCCACTTTACGAACCAGATGAAGTTGTTGCCAAGAGAAGAGTTTCATGTTGCTTTACTAAACTTGAAACACGATCTGATCAGAACCATCCAGGTGACGACAGGTAATATAAGTTCGATTGAGCTAGATCCCAGGGAAATCTTCAGAGAGGCGATTCGTAGCAATGCTGCAGGGATAATCCTGGCCCATAACCATCCCAGTGGAGACCCTAGTCCCTCTAGCCAAGATATTAAGACGACAAAGGCGATTGTTGCTATGGGTAAGGACTTGAGAATATCGGTTTTAGACCATATTATTGTAGGTGCTAAGGCTTCGGTCAGTCTGCGGGAAGAAGGTTATATGTGATGGCTGGCTGCTGTAGGTAAGTGGTTAGCTGCTGGGAGGAAGAGTTGATAAGAAACCGAAGAAAAAAATTTTTAATCGTCTTTATTATCTTAATTGTAGTAGTAACCTTAATGGTTTATTCAATCCTACCAAGCAGTTTGATCAATCGAGGTACTACACCCTTATCCTTTATCGCTCGTCCGATAGAAAATCTGGTGACCGGTGTCTTAGGGACTGCACAAAATTATTTTGAGACTGCCAGTCTCAACCGTGATCTAAGTCGGGAAAATGATCGCTTACGGAAAGATAATGTAGCCCTCCGTCTCCAAGTTAAGGAGAATGAGGCGGCTGCTCTTGAGTATGAAAAACTCAAAGATATATATAACCTATCTAGTAGGTTTGACTATGCCAGCTTTGTTGCGGCTAGGATTACCCAGGGCCCTCTTAACCGAGATCTTGCCTTGTATAGAATTGATCAAGGTACAGATGCCGGTATTGACCTGAATAGCCGACCCGGTTACCCGGTTATCAATGCCCAAGGCCAGGTTTTTGGCAGAATATACAATGCAGATGCTAGGTCTGCCAAGGTTTTGCCCTTAATTTCTGAGGGCTTTTCGGTCTCCTGTTATGTGGAGGAGAACCGGGGGCAAACCTTTATCCTTAAAGCAGATAGTGACAAGCAAAAAGATCAGCTCTGCCTCATAGAAGAAATTCCTCCAGCAGCTGCACTCAAGGAAGGAGATAAGATTATCACTTCTGGTTTGGGAGGGATATTTCCTTATGGATTGGAGTTAGGTCAAGTAGAGAAGCTTTTACCGGTCGACAGCAAGGGCTTTAGACGGGCCCTGGTCAAGCCATCTTTGAACTTTGCGGAAGCAGATATTGTTTTTGTGCTGACAGCTGATCGGTTACAAAAAGAACAGGCGGTTCAGACCGAGCCAACAAGACCGTTGCAGCCCGGGAGTACTAGGTGAGCGTTATGGAGCATGCACGATTTTCTCTATTCATCAAAGGATTGATTTATGTGGGCCTAGCCTTGGTCCTTAATCAGATGGTCCAGTTTATCTTGCCGGTACAAGGGATTAAGCCGGACATCTTTTTTGTTCTCAGTTGGACATTTTCTTATTTCTATGAGAGCCAGCTGAGACTGCCGTTGACTATGGCTTGTGGCTTGCTGAGGGACTGGTTGTACAGCCCTGTTTTAGGCTTGAGCCTTATCGTTTGCCTTTTGACATCCTACCTGGCTGGCCATTTATTCCAGGTCATTTGGCAGAGAAAGTTTTATTATTTGCCCATACAGGTTTCGATCCTAACTGTCTTATCCCGTTGTTTAGAAGTGATTCTGCTAAGACTTAACTTGTTTTTTCAGTATAAAATTTCCCTAGGGGTCTTTGGAGTCGTTAGAAATCTGGGGTTAGACTTACCGATGCTTTTGCTGATGAATATTATGGCAAGCGTGATTTTTGCTTTTGTTTTAACGCATTTTTATCCCTTTTCTAAATTTGAAAAGGAGCTTTATGCTGAAAATCTGATAAGGCCATAGATAAAGGTAAACGGGATAAAAAAAAGGAGGAAGAGGCTTTGCCTACTGATAGACTTAATAGTTCAAAACAAATCTTTCAGAGCCGCTATTTTTTGTTGGCATTTGTTTTGATTTTTATGCTTCTCATTATTTTAGTTAGGACATCATTCTTGCAATTGTCATCTGCTGAAACAAAGCGCGTTCCGGAAACCAGAGGTAACCGGGCTCAGATGCAGCTCGAGGCTCCGAGGGGAGATATTGTTGATGCTAACGGAAGAACTTTAGCCTATAGTGTGACTGAGCCTTATCTTTATGTTAGTAATGCCGGCCTTACAACAAAAGCGTTAAATCAGATGCTTTTAGACCTGGCCGAACTCCTTACAGCTAATGGTGTGAGCTTGCCCAATAATCTTAGCCAATACTTTGACCTTTCCTTAACGAGCAAGTCCAAGGAATCAAAAGCTAATCCGGAATTTGTTTTCAAAAAAGACCTAAAAGAAATAGAACGTTGGCAGCAAAACCAAGATCTCTTTAACCTTAAGCCTGCTAAGGGTGATGGATCTTCTAATGATCAGGTTAAGCTTCAGCCCAAAGATTTCTATGACTACCTTCTTTATGACAAGTTTGAAATTGAAGATCGCAAAGCCGGAGGTGACCTGCTTTATACCTACCAGGAAGCCATGCAAATTATGCAGCTACGCTACCTGATACTTGAACATAATTGGCAGTACATACAAGGTCAGGCCATCTTGGTTGGTGGACCGGTCAATCAGACTATAATCAATAAGATAGGGGAACAAAACCAGAAATATGCCGGTGTCCTGGTAGCTGACCTATCAAGAAGACAATATAGTCAGGATAGCGAGATTTTCTCCCATGTCTTGGGCTATACGGGAAAAATTTCGGCGGAAGAGTACCAACAGCTCAAGGGGCTTTCTTACGGTTTAACGGATACCGTTGGTAAAAGTGGGGTAGAGTTAGCTGCAGAACGCTATCTGCACGGTACACCCGGTCTCTTACCCTATGGTTACTGGCAAAGGCAGTTGAAGGAAGGAGATACCTTTGTTGCCGGACAAGGTGGGATCGATCCTAGACCCGGCTATAAAGTTCGTCTAACTCTTGAGAAAAACTTACAGGAAACGACCCTCAAAGCTTTGGAGGCGAACATAGAGGCACTTCATGAGCAGCAGATTAACCCTGATGCCTCTGCAGCTGTATTGCTTGATGCTAAAACGGGTGCGGTCTTGGCCATGGCCTCTGTTCCCTATTTTAATCCACAGGATTTTTCTCTCGCCCAATTTGATAGGGAGGCTGCTGACCGGGTAACTGATTACTTTAAAGATAATGAGCGGAAGCCCATGCTCAATCGGACTATTTCTGAAATTTATGCACCGGCTTCTACCTTTAAAACCTTTACTGCAATTTCGGCGATCGAGCATGGGGTTATTAGCCCGACTAACCAGGTTTATGTTTGCAATGGGACCGAGGAAATAGGTTACCGCGTTTGGAAATGCTACGAGAGACCACATGACGGGCATGGGCCTCTGACTCTCCATGATGCGATGGTTACCTCTTGCAACCTTTACTTTTTTAAGATGGGGATAGATACCGGAATAGAAAACTTGACGGAGACCTATAAACTTCTCGGTATGGGGGAGTACACGAATATTGACCTGCCGGGAGAAGTCAAGGGAATTAGGCCTAGTCCCGAGCTTAAACGACAAACCCAGGCGCTGCCGGAAGATCAAATTTGGTTTCCTGCTGATACAGCCCAGTCCGCCATTGGCCAATCTTTTAACTCCTATACCTTGATTCAGCTAGCCCGCGGTATAGGTGGTTTGGCTACCGGACAATTGGTTCAACCTCATGTCATTAAGGAGATAAGTGATAGTCAAGGAGTGGTTGTCAAACCTGAGGTTGTTGAGGTGGAAAATACCGGTATTTCAAAAACAGCTATTTCTATGGTCCGCCAAGCGATGGAAGGATTAGCTCATAGGGAGGGAACTTTAAACTATCAGAACTTTCACAATTATCCCGTTAAGGTTGCTATGAAAACCGGTACAGCAGAGGTGCAGAATAGCTCCAGTGAAAATATTTCAATCAATGCACTTTTTGTCTGTTATGCACCGGCGGATGATCCTGAAGTGGTTTTTGCAGGAGTTGTAGAAAATGCAGGCAAGGGTTCCGGTTTATCCAATGTGGCTAAGAGTGTTTTGGATGCATATTTTGCTTTTAACGAACCTTAGCTTGCTGTACTTTATGGGTTTGCTCATAAAGAATATATTGCTTAAATGTCAATAACCATAGTAATATACACAAAAAACCAAAAAAAGTCTTGTAATAATTAGCTAAGTTGTATAGTATTATAAGAGGTTCTTTTTAAGGAGGCAGTAGTGAATATTGTACTAATAGCGGATGTGAGAAAGTATGATTTGCTGGTTAATTTTTGTATTGCTTACCGGCAGATTTTGATGAAGCACCATCTGATTTCCCTTTTTAATGTTTCTCGAGCAATTAGCAGCAGTGCAGATTTGGAGGTTGAGACCCTCAAAACAGACATTACTGCCAGCATTGAACAATTAGCTTCTAAGGCAAATTACAATGAGATAGATGCTGTGATTTATATTAGAGATACCCTATTACCGAGCTATGATAGGCCCAATTCTCTATTAAAAGCCTGCGATACCAATAGCATTCCTATAGCCACTAATGTCGCTACAGCAGAGATCTTGATATTGGCCATTGATCGGGGAGACCTGGATTGGCGTGACTTGGTAAAATGATAGAAAGATTGTTTGGACTGGAGCAAGTTACCTATTTTCCGGAAAACTGGGACCATGCTAATGTCTATCTTATCCATGGACAAAAGGATTATTTGATCGACCCGGCAATTCCCTACGATCCGGCTATTGCTGAGAACCTAGGCCTGACCTTAGCCACGCATTTTCATTTTGACCACGTCAATCAAGTGGATGCCTGGCGGGAACGTGGTGGTCTCAAATTTATCATGCCTCAAGGGGACATCCCCTTACTTACAGATCCTGAAGCTAACTGTTCCTTAATGTTTGGCCAATCGAGGACCTTTGCTCCGGCTGACGCCTATTACCGCGATGAAGAGATTATCCAGGAAGAAGATTACCTGCGTTTTAAGGTTTACCATACACCGGGTCATTGCCCGGGCTGCTCTTGTCTTTTGCTCGAAGTAGCTGATTCGGGTCACAAGGATCCCATCTGGCATCCTTTGGCCTTGATTACCGGTGATACTCTTTTTGCTGAAAGTATCGGACGGACAGATCTTAAGGGGGGAAATCCCGCAGTTATGCGAGAATCCTTGGCTCGTCTTGTTAAGCTGATGCGTAAACTTCCCGGCGATTTACCGGTTTTGCCTGGGCATGGCTCTCCTTGCAAAATATCAGACCTCTTTCGCCACAATTTCTATATTCTATCTTTGGTCCAAGACCAAGAAC
>CAMYEY010000075.1 GCA_947254895.1 uncultured Clostridia bacterium | reverse complement strand
TTCAGCCGGTCAAATTGTACCGGAAGACCGGGAGATAAAAAATGCTTTACAATCAGTAGGTCATCAAAATATAGAAATCAAAAATCGAGAGATTCATTTTAAAGATGCCCGGACAAAGCTTGATTTAGGTGCTGTTGCAAAAGGCTATATTGCCGATCAAGTAAAACTTTTACTAAGCTCCGAGAAAGTGGAGAATGCCATTATTAATTTAGGCGGAAATGTCTTATGTCTCGGTGAAAAAAAGCCGGGACAAGGTTTTTTAGTGGGCATTCAAAATCCTTTTCATGAAGGCTATCTTTTAACTGTGGAAGCCACTGAAAAATATCCTTCTGTTATTACATCAGGTATTTATGAACGCTATTTTGAAAAAGATGGAAAATTCTATCATCATATTTTAAATACTGACACCGGTTATCCGGTTCAGAACGATTTGCTTTCTGTGACAATTTTAAGTCAATTCGGCCTAGATGGGGATATCTTAAGTACAACCTGTTTTATTTTAGGTTTACAAGCCGGTTTAAAGTTCATCAACAAAATGGAAAATATACATGCTGTTTTCATTGATAAAAACTATCAAGTTTATTATTCCGAAAACTTAACACGAGATCTAAAAATTGAAAAAATACAACCGTAAAATCTGCATCAAGAATAACTGCAATATGTTCTAAAATCAGAAAGCTTAGAGGATATGAAGGGATTTAAATTTCAGCTTTTGTCAAAAACTATCACTGATTACTTACAAGGGTGAAATTATCACTGATTAACAACAGGAGTTTTTCTCTTAGCTTGACAGTCCTTTCAATTTATATTATATTTCTTTAGTGTTTGATTTTAGATTCTAGACGGAGGTTGATATATATGGCAGTACCTAAGAGAAGATGGTCGAAAATGCGTTCGAGAAGGTCCCGTAGTAACTGGAAATTAAAGGCGCCTAACTTGGTGGAATGTCCACAGTGTCATGAGTTGATGATGAGCCATCGTGTGTGTAAAAGTTGTGGCTATTACGATGGTCGTGAAGTAATCGAGCAAGAGATTTAACTCTTATTTTTAAAAGGACACTTTGGAGAGCAGCGGACAAATTAATACTTCGCTGCTTTTTCATGTGAGCAAATGGCTGTGGCCAGGAAAGAACGGGCTAGTCCGTTTTAGCTGGCTACATGTAATAGGCAGAGGATAGGCAGGATGATCAAACCAATTATCGCCCTTGTGGGTCGGCCAAATGTAGGTAAGTCAACGTTCTTTAACGCTATAATGGGGAAAAGAATTTCGATTGTTGATGACCGTCCGGGTGTCACTCGAGACCGGATTTATGCCGATACGGAGTGGCTGGGGCGGAATCTAACTTTTATTGACACAGGTGGTATTGAAATAGGGGCAAGTGAAGGCCTGACCCGGTCCATGAAAGACCAGGCAGAACTTGCTATAGATACTGCCGACTTGATTTTGTTTATTTGTGATCTGAAAACAGGCCCCTTGCCTGCTGACTTTGATATAGCAAGAAGTCTTTTGAGGTCTGGAAAAAAAGTTATTCTTCTGGTGAATAAATGTGATAATCCGACAAATCCGCCTGCTGAAATCTACGATTTTTATAAGTTGGGCCTGGGTGAATATATACCTATTTCAGCGGCCAATCGTTTAGGCTTTACGGAAGTCCTAGATGCGATTATCCAGTCTTTGCCAGAGGAGGAGTGTGCTGAAATCGATCATGATCGCATTTCTGTTGCAGTCATCGGCAAGCCAAATGTTGGTAAATCCTCTTTGGTCAATTATCTTTTGGGTGAAGATCGATCCATTGTTTCTGACTTGGCTGGTACCACGAGAGATGCCATTGATGTTGACTTTAATTTAGGGGAACAGCGCTATCGTTTGATTGATACTGCAGGACTTAGACGGCAAAGCAAGGTAAGAGACCCCATAGAAAAATATAGTACCCTTAGGACTGAAGCAGCAGTAGAAAGAGCTGATGTCTGCTTGATCATGATTGATGCACAAGAAGGGGTTACAGAACAAGATACAAAAGTAGCCGGACTTGCCCATAATAAGGGTAAGGCCTCTGTTTTTGTAATCAACAAGTGGGACCTGATCGATGACCGAGCTGATAGGATGGCTGAGATTGAAAAAGACCTCAAGTTGCGCTTCTCTTTTATGGCCTATGTTCCGATTATTTTTGTTTCTGCAGAGACCGGACAAAGGGTAGAAAAGATTTTTCAAATTGTTGATGAAGTCTATACGGAATCACAAAAGCGCCTTTCAACTTCTGTCATTAACGAGGTTTTGGCTGAGGCTATCGCTATGAATCCAACTCCGCAAGATAAGGGCAGAAGACTTAAGATCCTTTATGTTACCCAACTGGGGGTAGGGCCGCCGACATTTGTCTTTTTTGTTAATAACAAAGACTTGCTCCACTTTTCGTACGAGCGTTACATGGAGAACCAATTTAGGGCCAATTTTGGCTTTAAGGGAACACCGATTAAGTTTATTTGGCGAAACCGCAAGAGAGACCAAGACCTAAGTGACATCTTTAGGCAGAAGGATAAAAGGAATGAAAAACATTAGAAATGTGGCTATTATTGCCCACGTAGACCATGGTAAAACGACCTTGGTTGATGCACTTTTACGACAAAGTGGAATTTTCAATAGCCATGAAAAATTAGTTGAGCAGGTTATGGATTCAAATGACCTGGAGAGAGAAAGAGGCATTACTATTCTTTCTAAAAATACCGCTGTGCAATATAAGGACTACCGGATTAACATCGTTGATACGCCGGGCCATGCTGATTTTGGCGGTGAGGTTGAAAGAGTCTTAAAGATGGTCGATGGCGTTCTGTTGGTGGTGGATGCCTTTGATGGACCTATGCCCCAAACTCGTTTTGTTCTCCATAAGAGTCTCGAGAAAGACTTACAGCCTATTGTGGTTATTAATAAGATTGACCGGCCAAATGCAAGGCCGGCTGAAGTTTTAGACCTAATTTACGACTTGTTTATTGAACTTGACGCTACGGAAGACCAGCTGGATTTCCCTGTTCTCTATGCTTCCGCTAAGGATGGTGTGGCATTTACTGAGCTACCCGAAGACTTAAGTCCTGAAGTTGTGAGTCAGGCTTCAATTGAGCCGATCTTGAAAGCTATCGTTGACTATATACCGGAACCTACGGGGGCAGCTGAGGAAAAGCTCCAAATGCTTATATCTAACATAGATTATGACCCCTATATTGGCCGAATAGCCATAGGTAAGATAGAACATGGCCAAGTTAAGGCTAAGCAGGATGTGGTTATCGTTAACCACCACCTGCCTAAAAAAAGAGTGAGTGGGAAAATAGCCAAGCTAATGCGCTTCAAGGGACTTACTCGAGAAGAGGTAGACCAAGCTGAGGCAGGAGAGATAGTGGCACTCAGTGGCATTGAAGACCTCCTAATAGGTGATACTATTTGTGATCCGACTAAGATTGAGGCCCTGAGTTTTGTCAAAATAGATGAACCGACAATAGCTATGACTTTTGCTGTGAATGATAGTCCTTTTGCTGGCCTTGAAGGCACATTTGTAACTAGCCGCCACCTACGCGACCGTCTGGAGAGAGAAGTTTATACTAATATTTCTATGCAGTTGGAAGAGACAGAGACAACAGAGCAGTTTATCGTTAAGGGTAGGGGGGAGCTCCAACTTTCTGTCCTGATTGAAACTATGCGGCGAGAAGGTTATGAATTTCAGGTATCCAAGCCCCAGGTTATAGCCAAAATGATTGATGGCCAGCTTTGCGAACCGGAAGAACTTTTGATGATCGATGTACCGGAGGACTTTACGGGTATTGTTATCCAGAAGCTTAGTGAGCGCAAAGCGGAACTTATCAAGATGACCCCTCCGGTAAGGTCCTATGTCAGAATGGAGTTTAAAATTCCCTCGCGTGGTCTAATAGGCTATAGGTCCGAGTTTTTGACCGACACCAAGGGCAATGGTATAATCAACAGCATGATTGACGGTTATACAGCCTGGAAAGGTGCGATTGAAAACCGTAAACACGGTGTCTTGATTGCTTTTGAAACGGGCACTGCTGTTGCTTATGGCTTAAACAATGCCCAGGATAGGGGAGATCTTTTTGTTGAGCCGGGTACCCAGGTTTATCAGGGACAGATTATCGGGCAAACTATGAAGCAAGATGACGTTGTCCTCAATGTCTGCAAGAAAAAACAACAGACAAATATTCGGGCAGCAGGTAGTGATGAAGCTTTGAAACTCTCACCGGTTGTCAAAATGAGTTTAGAACAAGATCTGGAATTTGTGGCCGATGATGAGTGGATTGAAGTAACACCTAAAAATATCCGTCTCAGAAAGAAAATATTAGACCACAATTTAAGGCTGAGAGAATCGGCAAAGACTAGAATATCTTAGGAACGAGAGGCCAGCCTATGTCATCTAAAGTACCAAAAGCAATAATAACAGTACTCCTAATAGGTGGTCTGCTTGTTTGTGCCTTCATAGGTTTTATCAATGGGTTTGAATATGTCAGATCACAAAATGAGCGTATTTCAAACCTACAAGATCTTTATAATGAGAAAGGTGAGGGGCCGGTTAAACAAGATACGCCAGGAGCTGTGGAGGTAAGTCTGCCGCGAGGGGCTGATGTTGATGAAATAGCCAATATTCTTAAGGATAAAGGACTCATTGAAAACACTTTTGCCTTTAAAATTATATCTAAATTCAATGGCTTTGACGGCCAGTACCAATCGGGTACCCATTATCTAACTAAAGATTTAAGCTATGATGAGATCATGTATATTTTGACGCATGCTCCTGAGGCTATCATGGTAACCATACCGGAGGGCTTCACTTACAAGCAGATGCAAGAGAGACTGATTGAGGCGGGACTGAATATTGATGTAGATTATATGGATGAATTGGTCCAGAAGCCTAATGAGTTTATCGACTATTCTTTTGTTCGAGATATGGAAGTTCATGAAGATAGAAAATGGCTTCTCCAAGGTTACCTTTGGCCTGACACTTATAGCTTTGATGCAGGTATGAATGAAGAGGATATCATTCGTGTATTTTTAAATAATACTAGAGCCAAACTTTCAAATGAACTCTATCAAAATCGAGCTAAGGAAATAGGATTAACCATGGACCAGGTGATTACCTTGGCATCGATAACCCAGGCTGAGGGCGTTAACTCGGAAATGTATAAAATCAGCCGAGTTTTCCTTAATCGGCTCAATAACAACATGAAACTGGAGTCTTGTGCTACGATCAACTATCTCCGCATGGAAAATGGTGAGGAGCCAACTTTTTGGGTTAATCAGTCTGATCTTGAACGTTTTAAGGACAATCCCTACAACACATATTCTTTTGAAAATTTGCCGCCAGGACCGATCAATAACCCAGGCCTGGCCGCTATTGAGGGAGTGCTTTGGCCGGCTACAGAAAAGACATGGGATAATGCCTATTCTTATTACTATTTCTGTGCCGATGGTAAGGGACATAATGTCTTTTCCCAAACTGCTGAGGAACATCAAAAAAATATTGACCACTATAGGAGTGAAACTCCTGAAGATCAGGCAGACCATGGTCAAAATAAGTCAGATGAAGGACGGGATCAAAATCCATGATTGAATTACTTGCACCTGCCGGCGATTCGGAAAAGCTGGACAAGGTTATCCAATATGGGGCTGATGCCGTCTACCTTGGCCTGCACCAATTCAATCTTAGGGCAGCCGGGGGAAACTTTTCCTTGGATACGTTGACGGAAGCTGTAGATAAGACTCATAGCCATGGGGTCAAGGTTTATGTTACTCTTAACAGCTTAGCTCGAGATAATGATTTTTCTGAATTAAAAGAAGCCGTTTTAGGGTTAAAGCAGGCAAAGGTTGATGCAATTATTGTTTCAGATCCGGGAGTTTTGCTCTTAGTCAGGGACTTAGCTCCTAACGTCGATATCCACATCAGCACCCAGGCTAGTGTGCTCAATAGCAAAACTGCTAGATTTTGGTATGACCAAGGTGCCAAACGCATCATTTTAGCTAGGGAACTCTCACTAACTGATATAAAAAAACTACGTGACCAGCTTCCCCAGGACCTGGAAATAGAAGCTTTTGTCCACGGTGCCATGTGTATGTCCTACTCAGGGCGGTGTCTCCTTTCTGACTATTACAATTCTAGGTCGGCCAATCGTGGAGCCTGCACCCAACCTTGTCGGTGGAAGTACCAAATAGGTCCGCTTACTTTAACAGAAGAGGGTCACCCGGATCGTCCTCTGGTATTGGACCAGGATGTCAATGGTTCTTATCTGATGAGTTCTTCAGACCTATGTATGATTGAACATATACCGGAACTGCTTGAAGCAGGTATCACTTCTTTCAAAATAGAGGGTAGAACAAAGAGTGCTTTTTATGCTGCTACTGTAGTTAAAACCTATCGAGAGGCCATAGATGCCTATCTAGCTGATCCTGCTAACTATAAATTTAATCCGGAATGGCTTAAGCGACTGGAAGAAACAGTTCACAGACATTTTGATACCGGATTTTATTTCCAAGATACAAGTAAGCCTTTGGTAGAACAAGAGGCGAAGATCCACGCAAGCAAGACCCTCTACCATGAGGCGAGGGTGGTGGCTGAGGTACGGGGGCATTTGGCTGATCGATTTTTGGTCTTAGAGCAAAAAAATAAGCTGGTAAAGGGAGATCAAGTTGATTTGATTATGCCAAAAGGGGACATTATCAACTTGACCTTGGATAAAATTTTAGATCTGAACCAGGAAGAAATTCTTGCAACACCACATGCTAGAATGCTTTACCTCATACCTTACCAAGAAGCTAACACGGTTCCCATTGGCTCATATTTGAGACAGTTGACGAGTTGATCCAGACTCCTGCTATCGTTTCGCGAACAAGATAAACAAAAGTACTAGGCCCAACGTAGCTATATAGCCTAGTCTGGTATCAGTTTTAGACCTTTTTCTCTTTGTTCTCAGACCTTTTTTCTGAGCAAGAAGAGGGTTTACCTTGGTTACTTGACTGAAAATGATAAAGAGCGGGACAAAAACAGAGGCCGATAGGAGAACTTTTAAAATCAAAGGAAAGT